>JBDTQR010000013.1:0-40368 GCA_039932095.1 bacterium
TGTATTTCATCGGCGGCATCCTGAAACATGCCAAGGCGCTGAACGCGCTGACCAATCCGGCGACCAACAGCTACAAGCGGCTGATCCCGGGGTTCGAGGCACCGGTGCTGCGGGCCTATTCGGCGCGCAACCGCTCGGGTTGCGTGCGGATTCCGTGGACTGAATCGCCGAAAGCCAAGCGGGTCGAGGCGCGGTTCCCTGATCCGGCGGCCAACCCCTATTTGGCGTTTGCCGGTCTGCTGATGGCGGGTCTGGACGGGATTGCCAACAAGATCGATCCGGGTCCGGCATCGGACAAGGATCTGTATGACCTGCCGCCGGAGGAACTGGCCGCGATCCCGACGGTTTGCGGTTCGCTCCGCGAGGCGTTGGAAGAGCTGGGCAAGGACATGGACTTCCTGTTGGCCGGTGGTGTGTTCTCGCGCGATATGCTGGAAAGCTATATGGGGCTTAAGTGGGAAGAGGTTTACGCCTACGAACACACGCCGCATCCGGTGGAATACGCGATGTATTATTCCTGCTGATCACAGATCAGCCGGAGTTCGGGGCGCCTTCGGGCGCCCCGTTCATTTGGTCAGCAGCGCCCGCAATTCGGCCAGATGCGGAGCAACGGTGACAACATAGGCGTGACCTTGGCCGGTCGAGGATACCACGGCGACCAAGGTTGGGGCCGCGCCGGGTGGCGCGCTCAACACTACCGGCCCCCCCGACAGACCCGAAATCACGCTGCAATTGGCAACGCTGACGCCGCTCAAGCTGTCCAACACCATGCAGCCTTCGCGGATCGTGACGTCGACGGGTCCACCGCGCTCGTAGCCCAGGATGTCGACAAAATCGCCGATGGGCTTATCCCACCCCGCGACGACCATCGGAGTGGCATCCTTGGGATCGACCGGGGTGGCAAGCGTCATCAGGGCCAGATCGCTGGCAATGCCGGCCAAGGCATTCGTCTTGTCGTCCGCCAGATAGCCCGGCAGGACAGCAGAGGCTGCGATGCGATATCTGCGGCTCTGGTTGTCCGAGGTCTGGCCAAGGATCAACTGATACAACCCGACCGGGCGCAACTTGCCAGTGTTGCTGTCGACGGCACAATGCGCGGCGGTGATCGCCTCATGCGGCGAGATCAGGATTGCGGTGCAGGCTTCTGCTCCCAGCACGTTCAGCGAGCCGACGGCCCGCCACGCTGACGCCTCGGCCGGTGTGAGGACGCGGCGCAGGGTCTGGGCATCTCCTTGACGGGCCAAGGTCAAGAGCAGCATTGCGAGCACTGGCCATTTCAGCCACGTCAGGCGATTCATGGCTGCGCTCTGGTTGCGGCGATGATGCCGCGCAAGTCGGCCAGATGTGGCGCCACACTGAGGGCTAGCGCGCTGTCCGAATTGACCTTGCTGCCGACCATGGCCGAGACCACGGCAACCAGCCTTTGCCCCTTCAGCGTAACCGGTGCACCCGACAGGCCCGGCACCACTGCGCAATAGAGCAGCGCGACGCCATTGGCACGGTCAAGCACCTCGCAATCCTGGCGGATCGAGGCCATGAACGGCCGGTCGCGGCCGTAGCCCACGATATCGACAGTGAGCGGGTCAAAGGCGACAGCCGGCCAGTCTGCCACCGTCATCGGCACCGCCTCTTCCGGGGTGACCGGGGCATCAAGCTGCAGCAAGGCCACGTCCAGTTCGATGGCTGACATCTCGGTCTGGCCGCCGGCAAAGACAAAGCCGGGCAGGATTGCGGTGGCCGTGACACCGCGCAGCGCTGCATAGGTGTCACGGCGCTGACCTATGACAAAGTGGATGTCGCTGGGGTCGGCGCGATGATGGGTCACGGTGTTGAACAGGCAATGCGCCGCTGTGACGGCCTCGGTCGGAGAAATCAGCGTGGCGGTACAACTGCGATTGCCTGCCACGTTCAGCGGCCCGACCGCCCGCCACTGCGGCGCATCGGCGTCGCTGATCAGGTGCTGGACGACTTCGCTGCGGACATCATGTCCGCCCAGGATCAACGCGCAGGCCAGACTGGTCAGCAGGGTCAGCAGGGTCTTCACTCGTGTCATGGGCAACATTGTTCCGGCCGGTTTCTGCCGGGACGCTAGTGGCCCCGGTGTCGCACTGTCAATGCGTCCGGTGAGCGCCACCGGAAGGCCGTGATTTTGCCATCCGGGTGACAGAATCTCGTCCATAATGGCCCGAATTGCCGCACCAGTTAACATCGCCCGCTGCCAGGGAGCGCCCAAGCATGACCGTTTCGGACCGCCAGAAGAAGCCGGAGATCGTGCCGACCGAGCAATATCTGGAACGGCCCAAGATTTGGGTCGACGGCAGGCAGAGGCCGCGCTTTGACGTGAAGGCCTATTTGACCGTCAGCCTGGCCATCTCGCGCCGCGATCTGAAGCCCGAGGTGGTGGAGGCCGCAGATCGGTTGCAGGCCTTTGGCCGGTCGGTCGCGGTGGGAGAGCGGCGGCTGAATGTCGCGCGGCTTGGCAAGTTTGCGCGCATTGTGCCGTCGCATCAACGGGTTGGCAGGTCTCTGCAGATATGGTCACGCTGGGTTCGTGCGGCGGGTGATCTGGTGCTGCCGCAGGCCGTGCCGGAGGACCCGATTGCCTATCCGAACCTGATCCGCCCAAGTTTTTCGACCCGCCCCGCCGTGCCGCAAGAGGTGCCCGAAGCCCGACGCCCGCCGATTGCGGTCGTCAAACCGGTTGAAGAACCGACGTTGCACGCGATCCGCAGCGCCATTGGCCCCACAGTGCAGGCGGTGAGTTCCGCGCCGCCGTTGCCCGATGACCCGCTGCTCGATCTCGCTGACCTGACCACGGCAGAACCCGGTCCTTTGGGGCGTGGGATGGCCTGGACATTGGCTGCCGTCATGCTGCCCTTCGCCCTGCCCGCCGGTGCGATCAAAGCGCTGATGTTCCATTTTGACGGCGGCGACCTCAACGATTGGGCGTGACCGCAGCGTCTGGCCAAGTTTGAAAAACCGCCTATAGTCGGCTCCGGCCCCTGACTGGCCTGCCGACAAGGACCTGACGTTTGCCCAAGCCCCCTGCCCCCTTGCCGACGCTGTTCTTCTGCGTCGGGGCCACCAAGGCCGGCACCAGTTGGCTGCACAGCCAGTTGCGCGACCACCCGGATTGTCACCTGCGCAGCATCAAGGAGCTGCATTATTTCTCGATGACGACGCAAACCCAGTTTGCGCGGGCGATCAGATCTGCGCGGACCGAAGAGGCTGGATTGCGCGACAAGATCAAGACTGTGGCACCGGACAAGTTGGCCTATCTGCAGCGCCGGGTCACCGATCTTGCCGACTGGGGTCAGGTGTTGCAGGCGGGATTGGGCGCGCATGACCGCTACCTCGACTATCTGGGTGCCGGTGGCGGGACCAAGCGGTTGATCGGCGATGTTACGCCGGCCTACGGCCTGCTGCCGGCGGACACTCTGACCGCCATGGCCCGGCTGACCGCAGATGTACGTTTTGTCTATCTGATGCGCGATCCGGTGGACCGGTTGTGGAGCCATGTGCGGATGAACGCGGCGCGGGCTGACCGCAACGGTTTTGCCGCTGCCAGCCTGCAGATGCTGAACGATATCCTGAGCGGCAAGCTGACGCCCGAAATGGACGGCATCCTGCGGCGAGGTGACTATGTGACCATTCTGGACAAGCTGCAATCGGCGGTGCCGGATGGCAGATTTCTGCCGGTGTTTTACGAAGATCTGTTCAAAGGCGATGGATTGGGGCGGATCACCGATTTTCTGGATGTTGCACGAATTGCGCCCAAAGCCGAAGCGCGGGTTCATGCTGGATTGCCGCTGGCTTTGCCAGCCGAGCTCGAATCCCGCACCCGTGGCTTTCTGTCAGGGCAATATGACGGTGTGGAGCGGTGGCTTGGCGCGCTGCCCGAGGCTTGGCGGCGCTAGCTGCCTGCCGCATTGTTTCCAAATTCGGCTATATCGAGCCGAAATGGAACTATTGTAGTCATGTCGGAAATAATGCCTAAAAGTCGAAAAAAACTTATTAATTCCTTAATTGTTTCCAATTCTCCCCGCAGTTTCAGAGCAGAATCAAATTGTCGAAACGGGAGAAACGCCATGCCCTATCGCGGTCAAAGTACGATTGCTCAACTTGTGTTCCCCCAGAACTGCACTCTGGACTTCGCCCGGATTGTCTCTGAGCTGGAGACCGTGTTGTCGCGTCTGCGCGGCGATGAGGTTGATATTGAATGGGATTGTGACGACCTTGTCACCTTCGATATCCCCGGCACCAGGATCTTGCTGTCGTGGGCGGAAGTGGCCAAACGCAATCCGATCTGCTGCCTGACGGTATCGGTCGGCCCCGGGCTTGAGCAGCGCGGCGAGTATGACCATTCGAATCATGAGATCCTGTGCAGCCGTCTGATTGAGCGCATTCAGGTGCGTTATGAACCCGTGGCGGTGCTGTGGTGTTCGGTTGACGGTGGCGTGGATGCCGAACAGGTCGATACGCTGGTCGAGGAACTGCCGGATCTGGTTGGCGACCTGCCGCCGGTCGACACTCTGGTCGAAAGCCTGTCGCGCACCGATGCGTTCATGGCCACCCAATATACCGAACCCCGGTTCGAAGCGATGCTGGACCGCGCTGCGGCCAACGTCAAAGCCCCGTCGCAACGCAGGAATCTGCCGCTGCCCGGTGCCATGCCGGATGCCGAGACTGGCAACCGGGCCAAGGCGAGGGCGCGGTCACGGCCTGGCATCTCGGGATTTGGTGTAGCCAACGATCATCCCGATCTGCCGCCCTTGATGCCAGAGGGCGATCTGCAACGGCTGCGTGAGGCGCTTTATCCCGAGGAACGGGTCGAGCCTCCGGTCGAAGCGCCGTATTCCACCCAGATGCGCCTGGCGGCGCATTGCCTGAATGCGACACTGATCCTGGTTTACGCGCCTTTGGGGGCGGCGGTGATGACCTATTCGGTGTTGAAGGGCGAAAACATGCGGCTGTCGTCGCGCATGATGGCGGTGGCCGGCACCGTGTTTGCGCTGGCCCATTCGCCGTTTGGCGAAACCATGGCCGCGATGGCACAGGGCTTGGTCTGACCCTAGAGCCGGGCTGCAACCAGCCCGGCGCGCTCTGCCGCTGACAGGCTGTCGAGCGGGACGACATAGCTGTGAATGGCAAACACAATTGCTCCGGTTTCCGGCAGCCTCAGGATGGTCTGACGTTCCGAGCGGACATAGGTACCATTGCGACGTTCGGTTCGTGGCGCAAACTCGCTGCCGGGCTGATGCAGGTCGGGGTTCACATAGATCAGCGCATTGGCCCGCCATAAGGGCTGGCCGACCCTGACAAGATCAAACAATCGCTGCACCCGTTTGGCCAGCCCATCGTCATAGGCCGCGACGGTCCGGTGCACGCCGGTCAGGGGACGACCGAGCTTTTCGTGCAACGACCAGCTGGCCGGAAAGCACAGCGCAGCTGCGGTCAGCACATGCTCTGTGCCGTCATGCTGAAGCAGACACAGATCTTCCTGCACCAGTCGGCCAAGGGTCTTGAGCGGCTGAGTGCGGTCAACCTCAACCTCGATTCTATCGGGCCGGGTTACCGATGCTGCACTTGCAGTATAGCCCGGCGCAGCCTGCAATTGCTGCAAGACGATCTGCAGCAATTCCTCTGTCGCAGCCCCGGAACCGGGCAAAGCGGCCAGCACCACGTCGGGTTGTTCGGCGATCAGGCGGTCGCGCAGGGCCATCTGCCCGGCAAATGCGTCGTCGACCTGCAGCCACTGGGTGCCCTCGACCGGCTGTACCCCCGGCAACCGCGCCGTACGGTCTGCCATCCACGGGGCAAAGGGCAAACGGGATTGCAGAATTGGTGGCACGAGGCAAAGGCTCCAGTCGTTTCCCGGAACCTTAGCCAGCAAGGCCGCAGGATGTGACCCCATTTCCGACACGGCAGGTCGCCTGTGGCAAAGCGCCGCCGCCCCGGTCGCGGAAGCTGCGTGGATCAGGGAGACGATCATGGATGACCGTTACGCCGACCGCCGCAAGATCGACCCGAGCCGGGGTGCCACACTGGCCGATGGCAGCCCGAATGACAATGACCGGGTGGAAATCGGGCCGACCCAACTGGCCTTTGCCGAATGGCAAGCGGCGGGTCTGGTGCCGCCGAACCTGAAGGCGTTGCGCGAGTACCGCTGGCAGCGGCTGACGCAGGCACTGGTCGCCCGCGACTATGGCGGGTTGCTGATGTTCGACCCGCTGAACATCCGTTACGCGACCGACACAACCAACATGCAATTGTGGAACAGCCACAACCCATTTCGCGCCTGTCTGCTATGTGCCGACGGCCATATGGTGATGTGGGAATACAAGAACTCGCCGTTTCTCGTCACCTTCAACCCACTTGTCGCCGAATTGCGCTCTGGTGCGTCGTTCTTCTATTCGGTCACCGGCGACACCTCGGAAAACGACGCCCACAACTTTGCGCGGCAAGTCGATGAAGTGATGCGCGCCCATGCCGGAACCAACCGCAGATTGGCGGTCGACAAGATCATGGTCTTTGGGTTGCGCGCCCTCGAACGGGCTGGGTTTGAGGTGATGGAGGGGGAAGAGGTCACCGAACGCACCCGCGCCATCAAGGGCCCCGAGGACATCGCCGCAATGCGCTGTGCCCATGATGCCTGCGACAAGGCGATTGCCGAGATGGAAGCGTTTGCCCGTCTGAACATCCCCAAAGGCACGGTCAGCGAGGATGCGATCTGGGCTGAACTGCACGCCGGCAACATCAGGCGCGGCGGCGAGTGGATCGAAACCCGGCTGCTCGCCTCGGGTCCGCGCACCAACCCATGGTTTCAGGAATGCGGGCCGCGCATCGTGCAGATGAACGAGATCGTCGCCTTCGACACCGATCTGATCGGCTGTTACGGCATGTGCATCGACATCTCCCGCACCTGGTGGATCGGCGATCGCAAGCCACGGCAGGACATGGTCGATGCGATGCACCACGCCCGCGACCACATCGATGACCACATGGCCCGGCTGAAACCCGGTGCCGCCATCCGCGATCTGGTGTTGGAGGGCCATCAGCTGGCCCCGGACTACTGGAAGCAGAAATACTCCTGCAAGATGCATGGCGTCGGTCTGTGCGATGAATGGCCCTATGTGCCCTATCCCGACGGCTATGTGCCCGGTGCCTTTGAGCATGTGCTGGAACCCGGCATGACGCTGTGCGTCGAGGCGCTGGTCTCGCCCGAAGGCGGCGATTTCTCGATCAAGCTGGAGGATCAGGTGCTGATCACCGAGACGGGCTGCGAGAACCTGACGAAATATCCGTTCGACGCGGCACTCATGGGCCACTGATCCCTGCACAATGGTCCAAATGTCCTGCTGGGTGTCTGATTGGCAAAGCCGATCAGACCCGGGGGTGCAAGACCCCCGGTTGCCTCGTCAGTCCGCAATGAAGCCGGCCGCCTTGTGGCTGCCATCACAATACGGCTTGTTCGCCGACTGCCCGCAGCGGCAGAGCCAGACCTGGGTCACCCGATTGACGGTGTGGCCGGTCCCCGACACCACCTCCAGACTGCCCACCACTTTCAACGGCCCGTTGACCTGCGGTTGCAGATCGACCGCGCCGTCCCGTGTGGCCAAGGCATCGGACTGTTTTTCGGCCGGTTCTCCGGTCGCGGCAAAGCCGGTCTTGGTGTGACTGCCGTCACAGAACGGCTTGTTGGCCGAGGCGCCACAGCGGCACAACGTCGCACGCGGGGTGTCCATCGCGACTCCGCGCAGCAGCAAGGCGGCCTCAATCGCGAGCGGGCCATTTTCCCGCACCCGCACCGTGTTGACTTTCGGGGCAGCGTCCGACCCCGTTGCCTCATCGTTCCGCAACACCCGAATTGCCCCCGACGGACAGTTCAATCCGAGCCGCACGACATCGGCGGCCGGCGCAGCATCGGGGAAGATCCACTCCCCCTTCACATTGGGGACAAAGACCTCCGGGTGGCCCAGCACGCAATTGCGCGAATGCACGCAGCGTGGGCCATCGAACACCACCGTCACTTCACGCCCGACCACTGTTTCAACCATGGAACCCTCCTGCAGATTGTGCTGTTTTGCCATGAAATCAGCGTAATTCCAGACAATGCTGGTTGGCCACCGCCGGGGCAAGCCCCGCGCGCCCAAATGAAAGGACCAAAGGACATGTTGCGCGCGATTTTCGCCCTCAGCCTCATCCCGCTTGCCGGTTGTGAAACCATGGCCCACAAGGTCGCCCCCACCGTCAACAACCCGGCATCAGCCAATTGTCGCAACCACGGCGGCCATCTTGTAGTGCAGTTGACCGGCCAGGGCCAAAGGGCATTCTGCATGTTGAAAGACGGTCGCACCGTCGATGTGTGGGAGTATTTCCGCCAGACCAACGGCTGACCGCCGGCTGCCCGGTGTCTTGCACCTCCGGCCTATGCGCTTTAAAGCGGACTGGTCCCCCAGAACAAGGCGTCGCCGATGATCCCGCGCTATTCCCGTCCCGACATGGTTGCCCTGTGGTCGCCCGAGGCCAAGTTCAAGATCTGGTTCGAGATCGAGGCCCATGCCTGTGACGCGCAAGCCGCCATCGGCGTGATCCCCAAGGCCAATGCCGAGGCGGTGTGGAAAGCCCGTGACGTCAGCTTCGACGTGGCCCGGATCGATGAGATCGAGGCGGTCACCAGACACGATGTCATCGCCTTCCTGACCCATCTGGCCGAGATTGTCGGGTCCGATGCGGCGCGGTTTGTCCATCAGGGCATGACCTCGTCCGACGTGCTGGACACCACGTTCAATGTACAACTGGGGCGCGCGACCGACCTGCTGCTGGTGGGGCTTGACCGGGTGCTGGCCGCACTGAAAGCCCGGGCATTCGAGCATAAGGATACGGTTCGGATCGGCCGCAGCCACGGCATCCATGCCGAGCCCACCACCATGGGCCTGACTTTCGCCCGGTTTTATGCCGAAATGGCACGGGGCCGCGCCCGCCTGCTGGCAGCCCGGGCTGAGGTGGCGACCGGGGCGATTTCGGGCGCAGTCGGCACCTTTGCCAATATCGACCCATCGGTCGAGGAGCATGTCTGCAAGATGCTCGGCCTGACGCCAGAGCCGATTTCGACCCAGGTCATCCCGCGCGACCGACACGCGATGTATTTCGCGACACTGGGCGTGATTGCCAGCAGCATCGAAAACGTCGCCACCGAAATCCGCCACATGCAGCGGACCGAGGTTCTGGAGGCAGAGGAATTCTTCTCTCCCGGCCAGAAAGGTTCGTCGGCGATGCCGCACAAGCGCAATCCGGTCTTGTCGGAAAACCTGACGGGTCTGGCACGACTGGTCCGCATGGCGGTGATCCCGGCGCTAGAGAATGTGACGCTGTGGCATGAGCGGGACATCTCGCATTCCTCGGTCGAACGTGCGATTGGGCCGGACACCACGATCACCCTCGATTTCGCCTTGCACCGTCTGGCCGGGCTGGTCGAAAAGCTGGTGATCTATCCGCAGAACATGCTCGACAATATGAACAAGTTCCGTGGGCTGGTGATGAGCCAGCGGGTGCTGCTTGCCTTGACGCAGGCCGGGGTCAGCCGTGAAGACAGCTACCGTCTGGTGCAACGCAATGCGATGAAGGTCTGGGAGAAGGGTGCCGATTTCAAGACCGAGCTTTTGGCCGACCCCGAGGTGACTGCCGCGCTGTCGCCCGCCGAGATCGAAGATAAATTCGACCTCGGCTATCACACCAAACATGTCGACACGATTTTCGGCCGGGTTTTCGGCGTCTGAATTCGCGACAGACCGCACGCCTTCACCCGGCCTTAACGACGACCTGCCACCTTGCCTTTCAGTTCAGAAGAATCGGAGGTGCTATGTCCGTCACGCCGGCCATGTTGGCCCGCCTGTCCAGCCCGGACAGCTTTCTGCCCGCCGTAGAAGAACCGACGCGCCGCAAGGTCAGCGCGAAAGAAAAGGCCGCCATCATCGTGCGGCTGTTGCTGGCCGAGGGCTCTCCACTGCCGATCACCTCCTTGCCCGAGGATATGCAGGCCGCACTGGCCGCGCAGATGGGCAGGATGCGCCGCATTGACCGGAAGACGCTGCAATCGGTGGTGCTGGAATTTCTGTCAGAACTGGAAGAGGTTGGCTTGTCGTTTCCCGGCGGGATCGAGGGGGCGCTGTCCATGATGGATGGCCATATCTCGACCAATGCGGCGACGCGGTTGCGCCGGCTGAACGGTGGCAATTCGACCATCGATCCGTGGGAGCGTCTGGTGAACAATTCGCTCGACTTGCTGGCCGAGGCGCTGAAAAACGAAAGCATTGAGGTGGTCGCCATCGCACTGTCGAAACTGCCGGTGCAGAAGGCGGCGGAACTGCTGGGCAAATTTCCCGGCGACCGGGCGCGTGCGGTGGCCTATGCGGTGTCGCAGACCGGCAATATCGACCCCGAAACGGTGCACAGGATCGGGCTATCTTTGGCGATCCAGATCGACTCGCAACCGATCAAGGCGTTCGATGTCGACCCCGGCGAGCGCGTCGGCGCCATCCTGAACATCGCCGCCGCGATGACCCGCGATGACGTGTTGAAAGGGTTGCAGGAAACCGACGCCAGTTTCGCCGAGATTGTCCGCAAGTCGATCTTCACCTTTGAACATATCAGCGCGCGACTGGCACCGCGCGATGTGCCGAAACTGGTCCGCATCCTTGACCAGCAGCAACTGGTCACCGCCCTCGCCGCCGCCGAGAACAATCCCGAACAAAGCCCCTCGGCGGACCATATTCTTGCCAATCTGTCGCAACGCATGGCGATGTCCCTGAAGGAGGAGGTCGCCGGTCGCGGCAAAATCAAGGACAAGGATGCCGAAGAGGCGATGACCGCGATTGTGACTGCGATCCGCCAGTTGGAGGGCGCGGGCGAGGTGGTGCTGGTGACGCCCGAAGAGTAGGTGGCTGACCTTCGGCCGGGCGCGGCACAGGTCTGCAGCTTTGCACCTTGCGTCTGACCTGACCTGACCCTAGCGTCCGTCGCGTCAGATCCGAGGTCGCGTTGCCACCCCTAACCCCACAAACCACTGCAGCGCCGGGCAAAGGCGTGTTGATGATGGTGCTGGCCATCTTCTGTTTCACCGCGATGGATGCGGTGGCCAAGGCGTTGATGCAGGACTATCCGACCGCCGAGGTGATCTGGGCGCGCTTTGCCGGGCATCTGCTGTTTGTAGTGTTGTATCTGCGGCGGCGCTTGATCCCCTCACTGCGGACTGAGATGCCATGGTTTCATGTTGCCCGGTCGGCCACACAACTGGGGGCGACTGTGTTCTTTTTCGTCAGCCTGAATTTCATCGGCTTGGCCGAGGCAACCGCTTTGGCCGACATCAGCCCGTTGCTGATCACCCTGGGCGCCGGCCTGTTTCTGGGTGAGGCATTGGGGATGCAGCGGATCATCGGGGTTCTTGCGGCGATGCTGGGGGCATTGATCGTCATCCGGCCGGGTATGGGGGTGTTCAGCCCGGCGGCCATTCTGCCGCTGATCTGCGCGGTGTGCTATGCGGGCAACATGCTGCTGACCCGGGTTGTCGGCAGCCGGGAAAGCCCGTGGGCCGCGATGATCTATGCCTCTTTGGGCGGCACGGTCGCGGCGTCCGTGGTGCTGCCGTTCTACTGGCAACCGATTGCGCTGCAGGACGTTGCGATGTTTCTGCTGCTGGGCGGACTGGGGGCATTGGCGCAACTGTTCATCATCCGGGCGTTTTCGATGGCCGAAGCGGCTTCGATTGCGCCTTTCGGCTATATGGACATCGTGTTTGCCACCTTCTGGTCAATCACCGCCTTCGGGGTTTATCCCGACCGGATGACGCTGGTCGGGGCGCTGGTGATCGCGGCGGCGGGGCTTTATGTCTGGCGGCAGGAACTCAATGGCGCCAAGCCCAAACCTGTGGTCTGATGCGCTGTGGTCAAGACGTCTTCACCTTTCTTTCTGCCGCTGGCCTATGCCCAGAACCTCGCCACGTCGGCGCTGATCGGGGCGTTGAGGCTGTTGCCCTATCGTCAGCGGGTGCCGTTCGGGGGATGGGTGATGCGGCGGGTCGTGGGGCCCGTCGCGGGTTACCGTGGGCGGGTACGGGACAATCTGGCCCTGATCTGGCCTGACTTGCCGCCCGACCGGGTGGCCACACTGACCCATGACGTGCTGGACAATGTCGGCCGGACGCTGGCCGAATTGTATTCGCCTGAAGAGTTCAAAGCCAATGTTGCGGATTGCCCGATCCTTGGAGTTGGTCTGGGCGAGATCGAGCAGGCGCAGGCCTCGGGGCGTGGCGTGATCATGGTATCGGGTCATTTCGGCAACCATGACATTGCGCGCGCCGTATTGGCGGGCCGGGGCAAGGCGGTGGCTGCGCTTTACCGGCCGCAGCGCAACCCGTATTTCGACAAGCATTTCGCCGCCACCATCCGGGCCGTGTCGGAACCGCTGTTCCCGCGCGGTCGGCGCGGATTGTCCGATCTGGTGACCCATCTGCGGCGGGGTGGAATGTTGGGGATGCTGCTGGACCAGCACATGCGCCACGGCGCGCCCTTGACCTTTCTTGGCCACCGGGCGCTGACCGCCTTGTCAGCGGCGGATCTTGCGCTGCGATACAACTGCCTGCTGGTGCCGGTCTACGGCATCCGCCAGCCCGATGGCATTTCCTTTGAATTGCTGGTGGAGCCGTCGATCCCGCATACCACCGCGGCCGAGATGACGCAGGCGCTGAACAATTCACTGGGCCTGCAGGTCCAGGCCCATCCCGGCCAATGGTTCTGGGTCCATCGGCGCTGGAAGTGATTATTTCAGCTGTGCCGCCGCAAAGATCCGCCCCGGGCCATCGGCCTGCAGGATCACGACCACCGGATCATCGCCCTGCACCGGAACCGTCATTTGCAGATCCTGTGCCCCGGTCCATTCGCCGATCCGCGACCACGCGGTCACGATGTTGGTATATTCAATCGTCCGGCCCTGATTTTCACCGTATTTGATCTCGACTACGGCCGAGGGATGATAGCGCACCAGCTGCACGATCAGCTTTTGACCAAGGGCGGCCTTTGCCGAAGCATGGATCGTCACAGATCCCGACACCCGCATCAGCTGCAACACAACCATCGGCTCGGCCGTCTGGTGGCGCCTGATGTCGCCCTCGACCTTGGTGGGATCGCCGCCCTCGATCCGGTCGACACCAGACACGATCATCTGCGGCGTATAGATCGTATTGCTGTTGATCGCCCGCGCGTAAGCCTTTTGCCGGTCGGTGAATTTCGGATTGCCGAACTTGTCCTCCCAACCGATGTAGTCCCAGTAATCGACATGCAGGGCGAGTGCGATGACACCCGGTTCCTGAGCCAATGTTGCCAGATAGGCGTCGGCGGGCGGACAGGACGAGCAGCCCTGCGAGGTATAAAGTTCGACGACAGTCCCCGACGCGCCCTGCCCCAGTGCCGGTCCGGCGAGGCAGATAGCCGCGGCGCCCAAAGATTTGGCAATGGCCTGGATCATTTTCCGTCGTCCTCTTGTTCTGCTTTAGGTCTAGCGAAAGCTATGCCATCGTACCAATCAAGGTTTTGCGAGCCTGACGGGTTACGGAGTTCACACAATCGTGGCAATACTGCCTGTAACGGATTTCGCTGGCCGCAGTCCGCTGGCCACAATTCGCCGGTCCGGATCGCACTGCTCTGGCCTTGCGGCATACAATGGTATACAATGCCACCCAGACCTGAATGATTCCTCTGGCCGACCCGAACCCCTCGGCCCAATTCACACGATTCTCTGACAGGAGCCCCCCCATGACCGTCACCGTCGGACACGACAGCGCCAAGACCCGCAGCAGCCTGACCGCAGGCGGGCAGACCGTTTCCTATTACTCGATCCCCGCCGCCGAGAAGGCGGAGCTAGGTCAGTTCGCCCGCCTGCCTGCCGCTTTGAAGGTGGTTCTGGAGAACATGCTGCGGTTCGAGGATGGCAAGACTGTCACGCTGGACGACATCCGGGCGTTTTCCGACTGGGGCAAGATGGCAGGCAAGAACCCGCGCGAAATCGCCTATCGTCCGGCCCGGGTGCTGATGCAGGATTTCACCGGTGTTCCGGCAGTGGTTGACCTTGCAGCGATGCGGGATGGCATTCTGGGCCTGGGCGGCGACGCGCAGGCGATCAACCCGCTGGCCCCGGTCGATCTGGTGATCGACCACTCGGTGATGATCGACGAATTCGGCACGCCGCGGGCGTTTCAGGCCAATGTCGACCGCGAATATGAGCGGAACATGGAGCGTTATGTCTTTCTAAAATGGGGACAAAAGGCATTCAACAATTTCCGCGTCGTCCCACCGGGCACCGGGATTTGCCATCAGGTCAATCTGGAATACCTCGCGCAGACAGTGTGGACCGACACCGATCAGACCGGTGCGATGGTCGCCTATCCCGACACTCTGGTCGGCACCGACAGCCACACCACCATGGTCAACGGTCTGGCCGTGCTGGGCTGGGGCGTTGGTGGCATCGAGGCCGAGGCTGCCATGCTGGGCCAGCCGGTGTCGATGCTGATCCCCGAAGTGGTCGGCTTCAAGTTGACCGGTCAGATGATGGAAGGCACCACGGCCACCGATCTGGTGCTGAAGGTCGTCCAGATGCTGCGCAAACACGGCGTGGTCAGCAAATTCGTCGAATTCTTTGGTGAGGGTCTGGATCACCTGCCCCTCGCCGACCGCGCCACCATCGCCAACATGGCCCCGGAATACGGCGCGACCTGCGGCTTTTTCCCGATCGACGGCGAGACCATCCGCTATTTGCGCAACACCGGCCGCGATGATGCGCGGATCGCTTTGGTCGAGGCTTATGCCAAGGCCAACGGCATGTGGCGCGATGCGGCGTATGACCCGATCTACACCTCGACCCTGCATCTCGACATGGGAGAGATTGTCCCGGCAATTTCCGGCCCCAAGCGGCCGCAAGACTACACTCCGCTGACCAAGGCGGCGTCCGGGTTCTACAAGACCGTCGCCGAATACCGTGGCGTCGATGCCTCGACTGCTGCCAAGGACATGGCCTCGGAAGGGGCGGTCATGGAGGCGCCGGTCGATGCCCGCAAATCCAGGGCCGTGACAGGCAAGGACTATGCCCTGCGTGATGGCTCGGTGGTGATCGCTTCGATCACCTCGTGCACCAATACGTCGAACCCCTATGTGATGATCGGCGCCGGTCTGCTTGCCCGCAAGGCCCGTGCGCTGGGGCTGAATTCCAAGCCCTGGGTCAAGACCTCGCTGGCCCCCGGCTCTCAGGTCGTCAGCGAATATCTTGAGGCGGCTGGTCTGCAAGAGGATCTGGACGCGATTGGTTTCAATCTGGTGGGTTATGGCTGCACCACCTGCATCGGCAACTCCGGTCCCTTGGACCCGGCGATTTCCACCGCGATTGCCGAGGGCGATCTGGTCGCTGCTGCCGTCCTGTCGGGCAATCGCAATTTCGAGGGCCGGATTTCCCCCGATGTCCGTGCCAACTATCTAGCCTCGCCGCCGCTGGTCGTGGCCTATGCTCTGGCAGGCGACATGAACATTGACCTGACCACCGAGCCACTTGGCATGGGCAGCAACGGCCCGGTCTATCTGAAGGACGTGTGGCCGACGACCAAGGAAGTCGCCGATCTGGTCGAACAGACCGTCACCCGTGCCGCTTTCCAGAAGAAATACGCCGATGTATTCAAGGGCGATGCCAAGTGGCAGGCGGTCAAAGTGACGGAGCGCGAGACCTATGACTGGCCTACCTCATCGACCTATATCCAGAATCCGCCCTATTTCAAAGGTATGGCCAAGACGCCGGGGGTAATCAGCGACATCACCGACGCGCGGGTTCTGGCGGTTCTGGGCGACATGATCACCACCGACCACATCAGCCCGGCAGGTTCATTCAAATCCTCAACTCCGGCTGGCAAGTATCTGACGGATCGGCAAGTTCCAGTATCCGAGTTCAACTCGTATGGCTCGCGGCGCGGCAACCATGAGGTGATGATGCGCGGCACCTTCGCCAATATCCGCATCAAGAATGAGATGCTGGACAGCGTCGAGGGCGGCTATACGCTGGGGCCGGATGGGGTGCAGACCAGCATCTATGACGCCTCGATGGAATATCAGGCGGCGGGAACGCCGCTGGTGATTTTCGGAGGCATCGAATACGGCGCGGGCTCCAGCCGCGACTGGGCTGCCAAAGGGACGGCGTTGTTGGGCGTGAAAGCTGTCATCGCCGAATCGTTCGAGCGTATCCACCGGTCGAACCTTGTCGGCATGGGCGTCATCCCGTTCGAATTCACCGGTGGTGAAAACCGCAAGTCGCTGGGCCTGACCGGGGACGAGACGGTTTCGATCTCCGGTCTGGCGGGTGACCTGAAACCGCTGTCGACGGTGCCCTGCACAATTACCTACGCCGATGGCAAAGTGGCCACTATCCAGATCAAATGCCGGATCGATACCGAGATCGAGATTGAGTATGTCGAACATGGCGGCGTCCTGCATTACGTGCTGCGCGACCTGGCATCCCGGTAGAGTACGAAACAAATTGTTTCCGCTGCATGGGGCCCGGTTCTGCCGGGCCTTATGTTCTTGTTAAGTTCTGTGAGGGACGCTGAGGGTACCACAACCCAAAGGTGCAAGATGGCCGACCCTTTCCCACCCCTCGCCGAACCGGAACCCGTCCAGACGCGGGTTCTGGCCCGACCCGTGATGCCCACTCTGCCATGGCTGGAGCTTGGTCTGGGTGTGGCGATGCTGCAGTTGCTGCGCGGGTTTTAGGCCGTCACGTCAAATCCGTACAGCCAGTCGTACTGCCGCAGCGCCAGATCCGGCGCCAGCCAGCCGCCCAGTTTCAACCCGGTATGGGCCAGGCTGCGGGTGACGCCGGACAGGTGATAGGCCCGGGCATTGCGCGATGCGGCATCGACAATCCGGGTACAGCGGTCGTGTCGTGCCTGCTGATAGGCGGCTACGCCGGTCGCCCAAGTGTCACAAACGGCCAGCGAATTTGCCAGCACCCAGGCATCCTCCAGCCCCATCGAGGCGCCTTGCGCCAGAAACGGCAGCGTCGGATGAGCGGCGTCGCCCAGGATTGCGGCGGCCCCTTCGGGCAGCGCTTTTTGCCAGACACCAGCTACCGGATGGCGGAACAGTCCCCAGAGCCAGACATCCTCGATCTGTTCCAGCCAATTGCGAACCCGGGGCGAGAAGGTCTTGAAAGCCAGCCGCATCTCCATCGGGTCATCACGCAACGACCAGCTTTCTTCAGCCCAGCCCTGACGCTCTTCCACCGCGACCACGTTGCGCAACGCGCCACCGCGCAGGGGATAGCTGACCAGATGCCGCCCGGGTCCCATATGAACTTCGGCCACCGGCGGGCCGCCGTCACCCGGCACCAGCGCGCGCCAGGCCACTTGCCGGGTAAAGAACGGCGCGACCTTGCCGTTCAAGGCCACGCGGGTGGGCGAATGCAACCCGTCGGCACCGATCAACAATTCGGCCTCATGCTGTGTGCCATCTTCCAGCCGAACCAGTGGCCGTGCGCCCGTCAGATCAACCGAGGCGACCCGGTTCAGCAGGCTCAACTCCACCCCCGCATCCACTGCGCCGTTCAAGAGCAGCGCGATCAGGTCGGCACGGTGGAGGAAGTGATAGCCCTGATCGGGGCGCAGACGGCCAACCTCCAGCCGCGTGACCACGCCGCCGTCGAGCCCGTCGCGCAACTCCACCGCCGCCGCCCGAGTGGAGGCGGCGATCAGGTCGGCCTGCAGGCCCAAGGCCTTAAGCACTGCCGCACCATTTGGCGAGACCTGCAACCCGGCCCCCACTTCGCGGATCGCATCGGCCTGTTCGAACACCGTGACCTGCGCCCCCCGCAGGGCGAGCGCGCGGGCCACGGCCAAGCCCGCAACCCCTGCGCCCAGAACCGTCACTTTCTGGCCGATCAAACTCATCGCTGCCTCCAAAGAAAATGCCGGGCGCAAGGCCCGGCACCACGATCAGTCTACACTGCCTTATTCGTCGCGGTGAACCTTTTCGCGACGCTCGTGCTTTTCTTGCGCTTCAAGGGTCATGGTCGCAATCGGCCGGGCGTCGAGCCGTTTCAAGCTGATCGGTTCACCGGTCATGTCGCAATAGCCGTATTCGCCATTCTCGATCCGGCGCAGGGCGGCATCGATCTTGCTGACCAGCTTGCGTTGACGATCGCGGGTGCGCAGTTCCAGCGCCCGGTCGGTTTCTTCGGACGCGCGGTCGGCGATGTCCGGTACGTTACGGCCCGAATCCTGCAGATTGTCGATGGTCTCAGCACTTTGGCCCAGCAATTCCTGCTTCCACATGATTAATTTTCTGCGGAAATATTCAAGTTGGCGGTCATTCATGAAAGGTTCGCCCTCAGCGGGTCGGTAATCGTCAGGCAGGAAAATCTCGGCCTTCATAGCAGCACTCTCCAATCATCGGTCGCGCCGTCAGCTGGGCATCTGCGGCGCACGCCCCTCTTGGCGCGTGCATTAGCCCAAAGCAAACGCGTTGTCACTAGCGGTTGCGAAAAAACCAAGCCCATCTATGATCACAAATCGCATCCGCACAGGGCCTTGAGAATACAATGCAATTTTCCACAACTCCAAGTTACGTTGCGTCAGAAGACCTCTCGGTGGCGGTGAATGCGGCTGTGACACTGGAAAGACCGTTGCTGGTCAAGGGCGAGCCTGGCACCGGCAAGACCGAGCTTGGGCGGCAGGTTGCGGCATCCCTCAACCTGCCGTTGATCGAGTGGCATGTGAAGTCAACCACCAAGGCGCAGCAGGGTCTGTACGATTATGACGCAGTCAGCCGGTTGCGCGACAGCCAGCTTGGCGACAAGAAGGTTAACGACGTGCGCAATTACATCCGGCAGGGCAAGCTGTGGCAGGCATTTGTCGCGACCGGCAAGGTGGTATTGCTGATCGATGAGATCGACAAGGCGGATATCGAGTTTCCGAATGACCTGCTGCAGGAGCTCGACCGGATGGAGTTTCATGTCTATGAGACCGGCGAGACGATCCGCGCGCTGCACCGGCCGGTGGTCATCATCACCTCGAACAATGAAAAGGAATTGCCAGACGCGTTTTTGCGCCGCTGTTTTTTTCATTTCATCCGCTTTCCCGACGCTGAAACTCTTGCGGCGATCGTTCGCGTCCATTTCCCCGATATCAAGGACCGCCTGCTGTCTGTGGCGCTCAGCCAGTTTTTTGAACTGCGCGAGACGCCGGGATTGAAGAAGAAGCCTTCCACTTCGGAAGTGCTCGACTGGCTGAAACTGTTGTTGGCCGAGGATCTGACGGCGGAGGACCTGCGGCGCGATGGCAAAACCAATCTGCCACGCCTGCATGGCGCTCTGCTGAAGAACGAACAGGATGTGCAACTGTTCGAAAGGCTGGCATTCCTGTCGCGTGGTCAGCGATAGAAATTACTATTTGCTAATAGTTACGTGGTGATCTTGAACCAGTTTATGAATAACGATGCCGGCCCGGCCGCCGCCCCCAAATCGCTGCGGTCTCAAGGCCGCATTCGGCATCGTTTCAGCTAATTCACGATTCCCAATGCTTGACACCACTCTGCCCTGATTGAGACAAAGATGGCCGGTCTAGTCGGCCTCAGTGAACCGCCGATGGGTTACAACGACTCGGCTTTGGTGTCGGCTCTTTTCTGCTCGGGAGGGTGCGTCGCGCCTGTCGGTGGTTCACCCCTGGGGCCAAGGCAGTCGCGGTATGGCTTTGCAAACCGATGCCGCGACTGTATTCTACCAACGTCGGTCGCATGACCGGCTCTCTCATGAAGAAAGCCTTCCGGGTCATGCGTCACGTTTCGGTTCTGTCCGTTCTGCTGTTGATCGCCTGTGCCCCGGTGCCCCAAGTCGCGGTCAGCAAAAGCGCCATGACGGCGGACCGTCTGTCGGACGCCAGTGGACCGGTCCTGGCCTTTGCCCCGGCGCGTGGCTTGCCGTCGCACCGCCCGAATGACCAGATCGCCGAAGATTTTATTGATCTTGAGTTTCACATGGAAAGCGGGTTGGCGCTGCCGGTGCTGACACGGTTTGAAGGTCCGATCACCGTCAGCTTGACCGGCGCTGTGCCGCCTTCGGCGCCAGCCGAGCTGGCCAAGCTGATCACACGCTTGCAGGCCGAGGCCGGGATTGATCTGCATCAGGTTGGGGCGGCCTCCGCTGCTGCGGTCACCATCCAGTTCGTCCCGAAAGCCGCGCTGCAGCGACTTGAGCCGTCTGCTGCCTGTTTCGTGGCACCCAATGTCTCTTCGCTCGCGGAATACCGGGCCAACCGTGGCAGTGCCACGCTGGACTGGCAGCAGATGACCCGGCGAACCCGGGTTGCAATCTTCATGCCGTCTGATACCAGCCCGCAGGAGGTGCGCGACTGTCTGCATGAAGAGACGGCGCAGGCTTTGGGCCCGCTGAACGACCTGTACCGGCTGCCCGACTCGGTCTTCAACGACGACAATTTCCAATCGGTGCTGACCGGCTTCGACATGTTGATGTTGCGGCTGCATTACGCAACGGAACTGACCACCGGCATGTCTGAGGCGGAAGTTGCGGCACGCTTGCCGGCCTTGGTTGCACGGCTGAACCCCAGTGGCCAATATCCCGGTGGCTGGTCCGCCGCCGATACGCCAAGGGTCTGGATCGATGCGGTGGACACCGCGCTCGGGCCCCGCTCTAACGATGGTGCCCGGATTGCGGCGGCCCAACGCATGCTGGCCATTGCCGAGGCGCAGGGTTGGCGGGACAACCGGTTGGGCTTTGCGTGGTTTGCCCTTGGCCGCCTGCAAGCCAAGCATGACCCTGTCGCCGCCGAACGATCCTATTCCGCCGCCGCCCGGATCTATGAGCGGCTGCCCGATGACGGCGTGCATCTGTCGCATGCGTTGATGCAGCTTTCCGCCATTGCACTGGCCAGCGGCCGTGCCGAGCAGGCCATCACCTATTGCGACCGGGCGCTGCCGCTGGCGCAGCGCGGTCAGAACGCGGCCCTGCTCGCCAGTCTTATGATGATCAAATCCGAATCCCTGCGCCTGTTGGGACGCGATGCCGAGGCCATGGCGTTGCGGCTCGACAGCCTGCCGGCCGCGCGCTACGGCTTTGGCGACGAACAGGCTGTGCGGGCACGGGCGGCGGAAATCGCCTCACTCGCGCTGCGTGGCCGTAACGGCTGACCCCACTTTCCGGCGGGCTTCTTCGTGCATCGGGCGCGCCAAGCCACGTCTCGACAGTCTGCCAACCGCGCGTTATGGCTTTGGTGACGAACAGGCGGTGCGCGACGGGTCTGTGGCAATCGCCAACCTTGCGCTGCGCGGCCAAAACGGCTGACGCGGCCATTGGCGGTTGGCAGGAAAGGAATTTGCATGATCTGGACAGCTGCCATCATTGTCGGGGCGATCACCGGCGCCACGACTGCCCTCAGGCGCGGCGGCCGCAAGCTGGACGCGCTGCAATATGCCGCTGGGTTCGGCATTGCGTTCGGACTGGTCGGCCTGATCATCTCGGTCTTCCTCGACCGTATGGGCTGACCGGTGTTCTTGCCGTTCTTTCAGACTTTGCGGAAGACCGGCGTCCCTGTCACCCTGCGCGAATTCCTCAGCTTTCTGGAGGGAGTGCAGGCCGGACTGGTGACTTATGATCCGACCGGGTTCTACTATCTTGCCCGCACCATCATGGTGAAGGACGAACGCCATATTGACCGCTTTGACCGCGCATTTGCGGAAAGCTTTGCGGGACTGGAAGAGATGAGCGCCGCTGACGTGGTGGAGGCGCTGGACCTGCCGCGCGACTGGCTGGAGAAGCTGGCCGAAAAGCACCTGACGGAGGAAGAACGCGGCGAAATTGCCTCTCTGGGTGGGTTCGACAAGCTGATGGAGACGCTTCGCCAACGTCTTGCCGAGCAGCAGGGTCGGCATCAAGGCGGCAGCAAATGGATCGGCACCGCTGGGACCAGCCCTTTCGGCGCCTATGGCTACAACCCCGAAGGCGTGCGGATCGGGCAGGACGATAGCCGCCACCAAAAGGCGGTCAAGGTCTGGGACAAGCGCGAGTTCCGCAATCTGGACGACCGCGCCGAACTCGGCACCCGCACCATCAAGATCGCCCTCAGACGGCTGCGCAAATGGGCGCGTGACGGTGCAGTGGAAGAGTTGGACCTTGACGGCACCATCCGTGCCACCGCCGATCATGGCTGGCTTGACGTTCAAACCCGCCCCGAACGGCGCAACGCGGTGAAGGTGCTGTTGTTTCTCGACGTCGGCGGCTCGATGGACCCTTTTGTCAAGGTGATGGAAGAGCTGTTCTCTGCCGCCCGCAGCGAGTTCAGGCATCTGATCCCGTTCTATTTTCACAATTGCCTGTATGAGGGGGTCTGGCGCGACAATCAGCGGCGCTGGTCCGATCAGACCGCGACCATGGACATCTTTCGCCTTTACGGCGCGGACTACAAAGCCATCTTCGTCGGCGATGCGGCGATGAGCCCCTACGAACTGTTGCAGCCCGGCGGTGCCAATGAACACTGGAACCGCGAAACCGGCCAGACCTGGTTGACCCGCGCCTGCACCCAGTGGCCGCATCATCTGTGGATCAACCCGGTGGCCGAGGCAGACTGGGCTTACAGCCAGTCCACCCAGCTGATTGCCAGAATATTCGACGGAAAGATGGTGCCCATGACGTTGGAAGGGCTAAGCCGGGGGATCAAGGACCTCAGATGAAGCAAACCTTCCGTGACCACCCCTATGCCGTGACCGGCTTTCTGCTGGCGGCCACGATCACACTGTTCTTCCTGATCCGCATGGTGGTGGCGGTGATCTACTGGTCCAACCCCGCCCATCACAATGAAACTGCCAAGCCGTGGATGACAGTGGGCTATGTCGCGCATTCCTGGCATCTCGACGCGGCGCAAATTGACCAGCTGGCCGGGTTGCCTGGCCCCAAGGGCCACGGGCCATGGACGTTGCAACAGATGGCCGATGCCCGGAGCGTGCCGGTCGCCGAGATTATCAAGCTGGTGAATGAGACCGTGGCGACGCTTGAGGCGCAGAAGGTCAAGCCATGACCGACTGGCTCCTCGCGCTGGTGCCGACCTATGGATTGTGGCTGCTGGCCGTGGTCACCTTCCTTGCCTGCCTTGCCTTGCCGGTGCCGTGCTCGATCCTGATGCTGACTGCCGGCGGCTTTGTCGCCACCGGCGATCTCGTGCTGTGGCAGGTCATCGGCGCCGCGCTGTCTGGCGCTGTGCTGGGCGATCAGATCGGTTACCGCATAGGCCTGATCGGAGGCAACCCGCTGCTGCGCCGGCTGTCGTCCAGCCCATCACGGGGTGCGTTGATCAGCCGCGCTGTCGATCATATGGACCGCCGCGGCGCACTTGGCATCTTCCTTACCCGCTGGCTGTTCGCCCCGGTCGGCCCCTGGGCCAATTTCGCCGCTGGCGCCACGGCCTTCCATTACCTGCGCTTCACCCTGTGGGCTATCGCGGGTGAAGTGGTCTGGGTCAGCCTTTACGTCCTGCTGGGCTACAGCTTTGCCGGTAATATCGAGGCGGCCAGTGAAATGGCTGGGTCTGCTCTGGGCATCCTCGCCGGTGTCGCCGCCATGCTGGGTTTCGGCTATTGGCTATTTGTCGCCCGCAAACAAGAAGCCCCTGCAGTTTCCTAAGGGCCTTTCGCCCACTTTCACCTGCCAACAAATATCCCGCAGGATGCATGGCCCGCCAATGGGGCTGGGGGTGTGAACTCCCCGGCTCAGGCCCGCAAAGCCTTGCCTAGCTTCGGCAATTGCGCCCGCTTCATCAGCGCCTTCAACGGCAGGGCCTGACCAGCCAGACGCTCCGCCTCGGCATGGACCGCCATCACGACCTCAGCCACCGCCGAGGGTTGGTCTGACCACAATTCCCACAGCAACCCATCCGGGTCACGCCGTGCGATGCCCTCTTCGGCCAGCACATGGCGCGGGAAATCCTTGGCATTGAAGGTCACGATGCAATCGGCGTGGGCGGCCACGGCCACCGCCAGCACATGCACATCACTGGGGTCAGGCAGCAACAACCGCGCCTCGATTGCGGGCTGTTCACGGACCATGGCGCGCGGAAAGGCGGTCTTCATCTGCAGCGCTTCACCCTCGGCTTGCAGCATCGCCCCGGGTCCCAGCTTATCCGTCGCCAGCACCCATTCGCGCAGAATACGCTCGGACCAATAAGGATGATACACCCCTTTGGCCGCCACACCGATCAGGATCTCGCGCAGCACGGTGGGATAGATGACGCAAGCGTCCAGAACTGCCTTCATCAGGCGTTCAGCCGGAAAACCAATGATTTCAGGTAGGCACTTTCGGCCAGTTGCAGCAGCATCGGATGATCCGGGCCGGCAAAGCCGGTGTGGAGAAGCTGTGCCCGCCGCCCGCCCCGGCCGATCCCCCGCGCGCTGGCATTGCGGAACGCCTGCAAGTCGGCGGCATGGGAACACGAACACAGCACCAGATAGCCGCCAGGGGCAACCAGCGGTGCCGCCAGCCTGGCCAAACGTTCATATGCCCGCAGCCCCGCCTCCAACGCCGGTTTGGCGGGCGCAAAGGCCGGTGGGTCGCAGATCACCAGATCAAACATTGCACCTTCAGACGCCAAAGACTCCATCACTGCGAAGGCATCGCCTTGCCGGGTTGCAAACCTCGGCGCAAATCCCGACAGCGCCGCGCCCCGTTCGGCCAAGGCGAGGGCGGGCGCGGAAGCGTCAACTGCCAAAGCCCTTGCCGCGCCACCCGCAAGGGCCGCCAAAGCAAATCCGCCGACATGGGAAAACACGTCCAGCACCCGAGCGCCATCCGCCAGACGGGCGGCAAATTCGTGGTTGGGCCGCTGGTCAAAAAACAGGCCGGTTTTCTGACCGCCCATCAGATCGGCGAGGTAAGTCGCCCCGTTCATCACCACCGGCACCGGCGCGTCCACCGCGCCACACAGCACCCGGGTCTCCTCGGTCAACCCCTCGAGCCCGCGTGCCCGCCCGGTGCCATTCTTGATCACGGTCGCTACGCCGGTCACCCCCTGCAAGGCCGCGACCAGATCGGCAATATGATCCTCGGCCCAGGCCGCATTGGGTTGCACCACGGCCACATCACCAAACCGGTCGATCACCACGCCAGGCAGCCCGTCTGCCTCGGCATGAACCAAACGGTAAAACGGCGTCGGATACAGTTGTGCCCGCAGCCGAAGGGCATGGGACAGCCGCGCCTCAAACCACGCCTGATCAATCACTGCCGCCGGATCGCGGTCCAGCATCCGGCAGATGATCTTGGATTTCACGTTGACCGTGACCAGCCCCAGGGCACGGCGGTCGCCATCCTCCAGCACCGCCAGGGCTCCGGGGGCCAGCCCCTGGGTCCGGCGGTCGGTCACCAGTTCATCGGCATAGACCCAGGGGAAGCCGTGGCGGATCGCCCGCGCCTCCGCCTTGGGTTTCAGCCGCACTACGGGGCGACCATGGGCTGGCGCCACGTCATCGTCGGGAATGGGAAAAGGGGAGCTCATGCCCCCCTTTACGCAAATCTCACCGCGCTGGAAAGGGCGCTACTGGACCAAAGTCAGGTCCGACGGGGAAAAGTCGTTGCGGCTGATCAGTTGTTCGGCGCCAGCGGGCACCTCCATCCGGCTCAACTCCCGGGCAAAGACTTCGGCCAGCCGGCCTTCGACCACGGTGGTCTGAGTGATGCCGTTCTGCTCTTCGCGCAGCGCCGCTTCACCGCCCGAGCCATGCACGTCGGCCACGATCTTGCGCGGCCCGTCCAGAACCTCCATCGTGGTGGCGTCGCGCACCGTCAGCAGGAAGTGCATCGCAAAGTTGCCGCCAAAAGTGGCGCGGGTCTTCTCGGACAAGGCGTGGAATTTCTCTAGTTCGACATTGACGATCACCGGGCGTCCCGACTTCATGTTTGCCGTGCCGGTCGCAAAGCCAGCCTCGAACAATGCCTGAACCTGTTGGTAGCGATCACCCGGAGGGTCGCCGTGCCAGACTATGTCACCCGCTGGAACATAGACATCGGCCTCGGACACCAGCAAGGTGCGTGGCACATCAATCGTGTGACCGACGATGTTGTATTGGACAGCTACAGTTTCATGGGCCCCAAAAAGCGGTGCCCCGCGCGCCACGGAATTGCCGCTCGCCACTGCCAGATCGGACGGGCTGCCGCTTAACCCGCGGGTTGGCATATCTGCGGGCGAACAGGCAAACAAAGCCATCGACACACCAATACCAGCAACCAGGTTTCTCTTGAGCATTTGATTATCCTCAGCGACATTGCGGCATTTCGCCATCTTTCCGCGATCTGGATGCCTCATGATTGTGGCTAAATTAGGCAAAAATTCGTGCCATTCTGGGTAACTTGTCGCCTATTTGGCAACAATCGCAGGGAAATCCTGTCCTCTGCCGCCAGATTGTCGGATAAAGGCAGGTGAATCCGGGGCCCGCGTCAGGGACAGTCGCGTTACTTTCTCGTTGTTAGCGCTAACAGTTTCTGCTATTACAGGCCCATCCCAAAACGAAGGTGCCGCCATGTCGCTCCATCCCACAATCGCACGCGTCACAGACCGGATCCGCGAGCGCTCGCAAGGCAGTCGCGGCATTTATCTCGACCGTATTGCCCAGGCGGCCAAGACCGGCCCGGCCCGCGCCCATATTTCCTGCGGCAATCAAGCCCATGCCTATGCGGCAATGGGGCAGGACAAGGACGCACTTGCAGCAGTGCGCCAACCCAATGTCGGGATCGTCACCGCCTACAATGACATGTTGTCGGCGCATCAGCCCTATGAACACTACCCCGAACTGATCCGCGCCACGGCGCGCCGGGTCGGCGCCACCGCGCAGGTCGCGGGCGGCGTCCCGGCGATGTGCGACGGCGTGACCCAAGGTCAGAATGGCATGGAGCTGTCGCTGTTTTCGCGCGACGTGATCGCATTGGCCGCTGGCGTTGCCCTGTCGCATAATGTGTTCGACAGCTCGCTCTACCTGGGCGTCTGCGACAAGATCGTCCCCGGCCTGATCATCGCCGCCGCCACCTTCGGCCATATTCCCGCGGTGTTTGTGCCCGCCGGGCCGATGTCCTCCGGCTTGCCCAACGACGAGAAGTCCAAGGTCCGCAACGCCTTTGCCAATGGCACCGCCACACGCGAAGATCTGATGAAGGCCGAGATGGCCGCTTACCACGGCATCGGCACCTGCACCTTCTACGGCACTGCCAACACCAACCAGATGCTGATGGAGTTCATGGGCCTGCACCTGCCCGGCTCCTCCTTCGTCAATCCCGGCACCCCGCTGCGCGAGGCGCTGACCGAGGCCGCCGTGGAAACCGCCGTGTCGATCTCCTCGCTTGGCAATAATTACCGGCCGGCGGGGCACATTCTCGACGAACGCGCCTACGTGAATGGGCTGGTCGGGCTGATGGCAACCGGCGGCTCGACCAATCTGGTCCTGCACCTTCCCGCGATGGCCCGTGCCTCCGGCATTCTCCTTGACTTGCAGGATTTCGAGGATATCAGCCAGACCGTACCGCTGATGGCCAAGATCTATCCCAATGGCCTCGCCGATGTGAACCATTTCCACGCGGCTGGCGGCATCGGTTTCCTGATGACCCAGCTGATGGACAACGGCCTCTTGCATGACGATGCTCTGGCAGTGCAGGGCGACGGACTTTCGGCCTACCGGACCGAACCGAAACTGGCCGACGGCAAGTTGCACTGGACCGCCGGAACCGATACCACGCTGAATGACAAGATCCTGCGCCCGGTTGCAGAACCCTTCGCCGCCACCGGCGGACTGAAGCAACTGACCGGCAATCTCGGCCGCGGCGTGATCAAGGTCTCCGCCGTCGCGCCCGAGCGCCATATCATCCAGGCTCCGGTGCGGATCTTCCACGATCAGAACGACGTGAAAGCTGCGTTCAAGAACAATGAATTCACCTCGGACACCGTGGTCGTTGTCCGGTTCCAGGGGCCGCAGGCCAATGGCATGCCCGAACTCCACTCGCTGACCCCGACCCTGTCGGTGCTGCAAGACCGCGGTCTCAAGGTAGCGCTGGTCACCGACGGCCGGATGTCCGGCGCCTCCGGCAAAGTCCCCGCCGCCATCCATGTCTCACCGGAAGCCGCCGCCGGTGGCCCGCTCGCCCGCCTGCATGACGGCGACGTGGTGCGACTGGACGCGGTGGCCGGTACCCTGACCGTGCTCGCCGCCGATTTCGACAGTCGCCCGCTGGCCACCGCTGACCTCAGCCACAACACCTGGGGCACCGGTCGCGAGTTGTTCGAAACCTTCCGCCGCTCGGTCGGCCCCTCGACAATGGGGGCGAGTGCGCTTTACTGAGGCGACACAGCAGAATTCTGGCCTCCGGCGGGGATATCTTAACCAATATGTAGGGAATCAGAGAGAACACTGGGACCACGGTACAGGCGGGGACGCCGATGACCGTCCGATGTGTAGGACCCCCATCTCCCCCGTGCAAGCGGCCCGGGATGGGGGGACGACCTCCTTCTCTCGCCCCTACATATTGGCCTAAATATCCCCGCCGGAGGCTCCATTATCGCAACGCGCCCGGTACCCGGGCAACTGGAGCCAGCCCATGACCCCCGTCGAGCAATCTGCCAAAGCCGCCGAAATCTGCCGCCTTGCCCCCGTGGTCCCGGTGCTGGTGATCGACGATATCGCCCATGCCAGAAAGCTTGCCGAGGCTTTGGTGGCGGGTGGTCTGCCGGCGCTGGAAGTAACGCTGCGCACCCCTGTCGCACTCGAAGCGATCAGGATGATGGCAGAAGTGCCGGGCGGCTTTGTCGGCGCGGGTACCTTGCTGACCCCGGCGGATGTCAAGGCGGCCAAGGCGGCGGGCGCGATTTTTGGCGTGTCGCCCGGCGCCACCGACCGCATTCTGGACGCCTGCGCCGAATATGACCTGCCGCTGCTGCCGGGGGCCGCGACGGCCTCCGAAGTGATGGCGCTGCTGGAAAAGGGCTATACCGTGCAGAAATTCTTCCCGGCCGAACAGTCCGGCGGGGCAGCTTTCCTCAAATCGATCGGTTCGCCAATCCCGCAGGTCAAGTTCTGCCCGACCGGCGGCATCAGTCTGAAGAACGCCCGCGATTACCTCAGCCTGTCCAACATCCTTTGCGTCGGCGGCTCCTGGGTGGCCCCCAAACCGGCGATGGCCGAGGGCAACTGGGCTGAGATCACCCGGCTCGCAGCCGAGGCCGCAGCACTGCGCTGACTTGCCAGACCGGGCGATTTGCGGCACTTTGGACCCCATATAAGGAGGCCGCCATGTCCGCACCCTCTATCACGACCTGTCTATGGTATGATAGCCAGGCCGAAGAGGCCGCCACGCTCTATTGCAGCCTGTTTCCCGACGCCAGCATCACCAACCGCCTGCCGCAGATCGGTGATCCGCAGGGCCGGGCCTTCCTCGTCGAATTCACGCTGATGGGTCAGGGGTACACCGCGATGAACGGCGGCCCGCATTACACCCTGTCACCCGCCGCCTCGATGATGGTGATGGTGGACAGCCAGGCCGAGGTGGACCGGCTGTGGACCGCCCTCCTTGATGGTGGTCAGGAAAGCCGTTGCGGTTGGCTCACCGACCGGTTCGGGCTCAGCTGGCAGATCATCCCGCGTGCCCTGCCACGCCTGATGCAAGCGGACCCTTCGGGCCGGGTCGTGCGTGCGATGATGGGCATGATCAAGCTCGACATCGCGACACTGGAAGCTGCGGCCCGGGGCTGAGCGGCGAGGAATGCTGCGGCTTGCGGGCAATTCCCCTTGCACTTTTGCGTGACCTGCCCAGATTGTAAGGGCCACCAACCGAGGAGCCCGGATGGACCAAGCCCTGTCGCCAGAATTTGCCCCCTTCACCTTTGCTCTGGGTTTGATGGTGGCAATCCTTGGAGTGGAGCTTTTGGCCCTGATGCTGGGCATGTCGCTGCATGGCGGGGACGGCGATCTGGACCTGTCCACCGACCTCGCCGCCCTGCACGCCAATTTTGACCTAGCCCCTGATGCCTCACCTGACGTCGGTACCCTGCTGGAGATCAGCGACAGCCTCGACACCGCGCCAGAGGCCGCGCCGGATGCCGGGTTTCTGACCATACTGGGTCTGGGCCGGGTGCCCTTGATGATCTGGCTGGCGTCGATGCTGTTCAGTTTCGGCCTCGCTGGCCTGGTCATACAAGGGGTGGTCGCATCCATCGCCGCACCGTTGCCCGCACTGGTCGCCGTGCCCATCGCCCTCGCCGCGGCTCTTGGCTTCTCCCGTGCGTTCTCCGGCGCCTTTGCCAGACTGATCCCCTCGTTGGAAACCTCCGCCACCTCCACCCAGTTTCTGGGCGGCTTGCGCGGCGTCGTCAGCCAGGGCACTGCACGGGCCGGGTCGGCGGCGGAAGTCCGGTTGCATGACCGCCATGGCAACCTGCATTTCCTGCGCTGCGAACCGTTCCACTCCGCCGACATCATCGCCGAAGGGACCGAAGTCCTGACCCTGCGCGAACGCCTTGGCCCCAACCAATGGCGGCTGAAGATCCTGCGAATTTCCTGATCCATTTGAAAGGCCTGCAAGATGAACTCGATGACCCTGCTGATTGCCGTCGCCGCCGTCGTAGTCTTTATCCTGCTGATTGGCCTGATACTTGGCCGGCTTTACCGCCGCGCCACGCGCGAGGTCTCTCTGGTCAAGACCGGGGCCGGCGGCAAGCGGGTCATCATGGACGGCGGCGCCATCGTCATCCCGCTTCTGCACGAAATCAGCCTCGTCAACATGAAGACCCTGCGGCTGGAGGTCAAACGTGCGGCCGAAGGGGCACTGATCACCAAGGACCGGATGCGCGTCGATGTCGGGGCCGAGTTCTATGTTTCGGTTCAGGCCACCGAGGATGGGATTTCGCGCGCGGCCCAGACCCTTGGCAGCCGCACCTTCGACGTGAACCAGCTGCGCGAGATGATCGAAGGCAAGCTGATCGACGGTCTGCGCGCCGTCGCGGCCCGGATGACGATGGACGAACTGCACGAAAACCGCACCGCCTTTGTGCAAGAGGTGCAGAATGCAGTGTCCAACGACCTTTTGAAAAATGGCCTTGAACTGGAAAGCGTCTCGCTGACCGCGCTCGACCAGACCCCGTTTGAGGCGCTGGATGAAAACAACGCCTTCAACGCGGTGGGCATGCGCAAGCTGGCCGAGGTCATCGCCACCTCGAAACGCGAACGCGCCCAGATCGACGCCGATGCCGAGGTGTCCGTTGCCCGCTCCGCGATGGAGGCGGAGAAGCTGAAACTGCAGATCGCCCGCGATCAGGAAGGGGCGCGGCTGGAACGGCTGCAGGAGATTGACCTGATGAAAGCAGCGCAGGACTCGCTGCTGGCCCGGGCCCGCGAACAGTCGGAATCCGAAAAGGAACGCGCCCGCATTCAGCGCGAGCAAGAGATCAAGGCCGCCGAAATCACCCGCGCGCGCGCCATCGAAGAGGCGCAGATCACCAAGGAGCGTGAGATTGAGGTCGCCAATCAGGACCGCCAGATCATCGTCGCCGAGAAGTCCGAGGCTGAAAGCCGCGCCCGCGCCTCGGCGGACATTGCCCGGGCCGAGGCAACCAAGGCGCTTGAAGCCATCGAAACCGTCCGCGCCCTGGCGATTGCCGAACGTTCCAAGGATATCGCGGTGATCGAGGCGCGACGTGAGGCAGAAGTTGGCGCCACCAAGATCAGGCTCGCCGCCGAAAGCGAACGGGCCGCCGCCGATGACCTTGCCGCCGCTCACCGCGCCGAAGCGCAGGGTGAGGCCGACGCGCTGACCATCCGCGCCGCCGCCAAGCTGAAAGACCTGTTGGCCGAGGCTGAGGGCCGCCAGGCCCTGGCCAATTCCGAAAACACGCTGTCGGCGGAAATCATCGCGATGCGGGTGGCGCTTGCCAAGATCGAAGCCATGCCGCGCATCGTCGCGGAAATGGTCAAACCGGCGGAAAAGATCGACTATATCCGCATCAACCAGATCTCCGGCCTGGGCGCCGATGCCACCGGAAAGAGCGACGGCAAAGCCCCGGTCAATCAGGCTTTCGACGCCATGCTGGGGGCTGCGATGCAATTGCCGGTGATGAAGAAACTCGGTGAAGAGCTGGGCATGAACTTCGACGAAGGCCTCGCCGGCATGATCAACGACCTCGACATCCCCCTCAAAGTCCCGAAATAGCCCACACCCCTACATATTGGCAAAAATACCCCCGCCGGAGGCTCCACCGCTTCGGCAAAAGCCACGGCGGGCGCTATAGCCGCCCCAGCCGTCCGCCGCGCCGCCGGGGCGGCTCGGGCAGCGTCAGCCCCTGCTGCAGCACCTCATTCATCGGATGCCCCGGATGGAGCGCCACATATTCGACGATCAGCCGGTTCAGCGACGCCGCCTCATCCTGCCCGACCTTCAGGCTCAGCGCCCAGTCGAGAAAGATCGACCGGCATTCGCCCGCCGTGATGCCGTCGATGCGGTAGCTTTCCCGCACCAGCCCCTTGGGGTCCGCCTCTGCCAGTTCCATCACCGCTCCTCTGTGCCCAACCGGGCCGAAATTACCTGATCCGCCGCCGCTGCGACCTTGGCAAGTCGTACCGTCAACCCGGTGGCCTCAGTCTCGCCGGTCTCCCGCAGCAGAAACCCCCGCGCGCCGTCGCCAAGCGCCTCGGGATCGACCACCCGGTCCGACAACAACCGCGACGCCGCCTGCAATTGCCAGCACAAAGTGTAGGCGCTGCGCAGCGAGGTCTCTTCCATTTGCGACAATTCGCCGGCCGTAACCCCCGCCGCCAACTGCCGTTCCACCCCGCGCGCCGGACTGCCGGCACGCAGCGCCATCATCTGTGCCATGAGTTCCACATCCATCATCTTGCCCGGCCCCAACTTGGCCTCCCACGCGCCCATCCCCGGCTTGGCCTCGGCCAGCCGCAGCCTCATATCGGCCACATCCTGACGCACTGTCTCTCCCCGGCCTTTCTCGGCCACCACCATCTGCCGCAATGCCTCAACCTCGGCGGCCAGGGGCGCCTCACCGGCCAGCACCCGCGCCCGAGTCAGGGCCAGATGCTCCCAGGTCCAGGCCTCGCCGCGTTGATAGGATGCAAAGCTCTCGATCGAGGTCGCCACCGGACCCTGCCGGCCGGAGGGGCGCAGCCGCATGTCGACCTCATAAAGCCGCCCCTCGGCCATCTGCGCCGTCAGGGCCGTCACCATCGCCTGGGTCAGCCGTGCGTAATAAGGCCGCGCCGCCAAGGATCTTGGGCCATCCGACGCCTCTGTCCCCGCCGCGTCATAGATCACGATCAGGTCCAGATCCGATTGAGCGTTGAGCCGCGCCGCCCCGACCGAGCCCATGCCAACCACCACCGCTCCACGCCCCGGCGGCGGCCCGTGCTTGGCGGCGAAATTTGCAACGACAACCGGCCACAACCCCGCCACCACTGCTTCGGCCAGATCGGCATATTGCTTGCCAGCCTCGAACCCGTCGATCAGCCCGCGCAGATGATGCACCCCCACCCGGAAATGCCATTCCCGCGCCCAGACCCGCGCGGCATCGAGGGCCTGCTCATAGTCCGCAGCCCCGGCCAACTGCGCCGCCAGAGCCGTGGTCAACGCGACGCGTCCGGGCCATGCGGCAAAGAAACTGCCACCGATCACCGCATCGAACACCCCGGCATTGCGTGCCAGATGCCGTGCAAGGGCGGGCGCGGTCGAGGCCACGTCGATGATCAGGTCTACCAGTTGCGGATTGGCGTCGAACAGCGAGAAGATCTGCACACCTGCCGGCAACCCGGCGAGAAACCCGTCCAAAGCGACCAAAGCCTCATCCGGATTGGCTGCCCGGTTGATCCGCGTCAGCAGTCCGGGCCTGAGCCGCTTGAATATCCCCCGGGCGCGTTCGGACCGCAGGGCCGGAAAATGCCACCACCGGTCAACAATCGCCCGCGCCCGTTCGGACAATTCCGGCACCTTTTCCGTCGTGCCCGGGGCAAAGAACCCCTCGGTCAAGGCTTCCACCCGCGCCAGTCGCTGCAACACCCCTGCCCGAAACGCCGCGTCGGTCAGGCCGCAGAATGCCGCGACCCGCGCCACCCCTTCGGCCGTCGGCGGAAGCTTGTGGGTTTGTTCATCCAGCACCATTTGCAAGCGGTGCTCCAATTCGCGGTGCTGGCTGTAGAGGTCTACCAACTCTTCCGCCACCTCTCCCGGCAACCAGCCCTTGGCAGCCAGGGCCCGCAGCCCCGCCACCGTCCCGCGTGCCCGCAGACTTTCATCCCGGCCCCCGGCGATCAGTTGCCGGGTCTGGGTGAAGAACTCGATGGCCCTGATGCCACCCTGCCCCAGCTTCAGATCATGGCCCTCCACCGACACCGGTCCGCCCAGACCCCGGTGGTCGCGAATGCGCAGCCGCATGTCATGGGCATCTTGAATGGCCGCGAAATCCAGATGCTTGCGCCACACAAACGGTAAAAGGACGCGCAGGAACCGGTCCCCCGCCGCCAGATCGCCGCCACAGGGCCGCGCCTTGATATAGGCCGCCCGCTCCCATGTCCGGCCCTCTGCCTCATAATACGACTCCGCCGCCGCCATCGAGATGCAGACCGGCGTGACCGAGGCATCGGGCCTCAACCGCAAGTCGACGCGGAACACATAGCCCTCAGCGGTAATGTCACTCAATATTCCGGTCATCCGTCGTGTGACCCGGATGAACGCCGCCCGCGCCTCTTGTTCCACCCCTTGGTACCGCGTCTCGTCGAACAGACAGACGAGGTCGATGTCAGAGGAATAGTTCAACTCCCTCGCCCCCATCTTGCCCATTGCAAGGGCCACCATGCCGCCCGCCGTGGCCGCATCGCCCGCCACCGCCCCCGGCAACTTGCCACGACGGATTTCCTCACCGACCAGCCGCCGCAGGCACAAATCCACTGACGTGTCTGCCAGATCGGTCAACGCCCTGGTGACTGTCGCCAGATCCCAGACCCCGGCGAGATCGGTCAGGCCGGTCCACAACGCCACCCGGCGCTTGGCCTGCCTGAGGCCGACCGGCAATTCCGCAAGGGTCAGCGCCTCGACTTCGGCCAGCACCTTTGGCATCACCGCCGCGACGTCATTCGTCATGGCGCTGACCAGCCAGTCCGCCTCGCGCAGGATCAGACTTTTCAGATAGGGCGAACAGGCGGCAACAGCGGCGAGAAACCCCGGGATCTCGCCACCAACCCCGCCAAAGCGTTCGGCAATTTCCTTCCCTGCCGCCGGATCATAGGGCAGCGGCCCCCGCGTCATCGCCTGTGCAAACTGTCCCATGAGCCGACAATGCGGCGCAGCCAGGTCGCGGTCAATCGCAGCCTTGCCCCTTGAGCCAAGCTTTGGAATAACGACAGCCAAGGAGCCGCCATGAGCAAAAGCCTGTCCCGAGTCAAAGCCGCCCTTGCCACCGCAGGTCTGGACGTCGTGGTCCACGACATGCCCGCCGCCACCCGCACCGCTGCCGAGGCGGCTGCGGCGGCCGGTGTCAGCCTCAACCAGATCGTGAAATCCATCCTGTTTCAGGGGGAGAGCGGCAAGCTCTACCTGTTCCTGACAGCCGGCGGCAATCAGGTTGACCCGGCAGCCGCCGCCGCATTGGCCGGCGAGCCACTGGCGCGCGCCGACGCCAATGCCGTGCGCCAGATCACCGGCTTTGCCATCGGCGGCGTCGCACCGATCGGCCATCTGACCGCGCTGCCAATCTGGCTGGACCCAGTGCTGCTGCAATTCCCGGTGGTCTGGGCCGCCGCCGGAACCCCGAACCACATCTTCCCGATCAACCCGGAAACCCTGCTGTACCTGACCGGCGCCGACGAGGCAGCTTTCACGGCTTAGGATATTGCGGCAACACCAGATCGTTGCGGAAACTCGGCCCAAGGATCAGTTTGGCCAGAAATGGCACCGCCGCCAGATTGGTCAGCAAGTCGCGCACCACCACCATCGCCTGAGTTTTTGGTGCGAAGAACCCGGCGAATTTCAGCGCGGCCGCCTGCTTTCGCGCCAGATAGGGCTGAAGCATGGTCTGGTAGGCGGCAAAGGCCGCCACGTGGTCGCCCTTGGCCCGGGCCAATTCTCCGGCCAGCACATAGGCCTCGGTCATCGCCAGTCCCGTCCCTTCACCAGCCAGAAGCGACGGGCAGGCCGCCGCATCGCCGACCAGCGCCACCCGACCCTTGCACCAGACCGGCTGCCGGATCTGGCTGACCCGGTCGTAATAAAGCTCTTCCACCTCATCCAGCCGTGCAAGAATCGCCCTGGCCTCCCAGCCCATTTCGCCAAAGACCCGCCGCAGCATGGCCTTGCGCCCGGCATCGTCCTGCGGGCTCTGGCCGATCAGATCGGTCGCACAAATGAACAGAAACAGCGTTTTGTCGTCGCGCAGCGACACCCGGGCAATATGGCGGCTGGGTTCGGTGTGCGACACATAGGCCAGATCCTGCCGGGGTCGGTATCCGGTCAGCGTAAAGGCCGCCACCTGATAGCCCAGCGGCACCTCAAAGTCAGCCTGCGGGCCAAAGACCAGCGACCGCACTCTGGAATGCAAACCGTCCGCCCCGATCAGCAGATCAAACTGCTCCTGGCGGCCATCGCTCAGCTTTGCCGAAACCGCGTCGCCACTGTCCTCCAGCCCGACCACCGACACGCCAAACCGCGCTTCAACCCCGTGACAGGCGGCAAAGACGTGCCGCGCCAGATCGCTGCGTGCGATGCTCAGATATCGCCCGTCGACCAGATTGCGGAAAATCCCGATGTCGAGAGATGAAGTGGTCTGGCCGCGCCGCCCGACGGTCTGCAATTTCTGCATGATATAGGCGTCCTGCATCAGGTCCGGGATCAATGCCATCTTCTCGGCGATCTGATAGCCGGTACCCCAGAAATCAATGACATAGCCGCCAGTCCGCAGCGCCGGGGCATGTTCGAACAAGACCGGTTCATGGCCGTAATGCCGCAGCCACCAGGCAAGGGTCGGCCCGGCAACACCGCATCCATTGATTGCAATTCTCATGCGTCCCTCCCTGTCGTGCGATGGGATTGCGCCAAGCGCCGCAAGTCTGCGCCTCCGGGACGGTCACGTCAACGCGGGTTCGATCAAATCCCAGCGGTTGCCAAATGGGTCGCGCCAGACAGCGACCGTGCCGTAAACCTCATGCCGGGGGGCTTCTTCAAACTGCACGCCGCCGGCCAGCATCTGCGCATAGTCGCGGGCAAAGTCGTCGGTCTGCAAGAACAGCCAGACCCGACCACCCGCCTGCTCGCCAATGGCCGCCGTCTGTCGCGCACCCTCGGCCTGCGCCAGCAACAGCCGCACCCCGCCAGCAGACGGCTCGACCGTGACCCAGCGTTTGTCTCCCTGATCAATGTCCTCGGTCAGCCGGAATCCCATGACGCCGCAGAAAAATCTGATGGCCACATCGTAATCCGGTACCACCAGTGCCACTGTCGTGACCCGCATCAAGTTGCCTCCATCGGTCTGGCTTCTGGTCCCCGACCGGGCCCTACTCGTCACGCACCGCCCGCGCCTCGGGCAGATTGATCCGCGCGACCTGTTCGGCGATCGGGTCCACCGACAGGGGGTGCAACGCGGCGGAATGGTCGGCAGGGTCTCCAATCGGCACCCATTCACCACCCTTGTAGATCTCCAAAGCCGAAAAGCCGGCCTTGTAGCCCATCTTGCGGCTGCCCGGCACCCAATAGCCAAGGTAGACATAGGGCAGCCCGGCCTCGCGCGCGATGTCGATGTGATCGAGGATCGCAAAGGTGCCAAGGCTCAATTCGGCGAGATCGGGGTCGTAGAACGAATAGACCATACTCAGCCCGTCATCGAACACATCGGTCAGGCTGACCACGGCCAGTGGCCGGGTCCGCTCGCCAATGTCAGGCGGGCGGGTGTATTCGATGACCCGGCTCTTGATCGGCGTCTCTTCGATCATCGCGGCAAATTCGAAGACATCCATATCGGCCATCCCGCCGTCAGCGTGGCGGGTGTCAAGATAGCGGCGGAACAGGGCAAACTGATCCTCGGTCGCCCAGGGGCTGGTCGCATTGCGTCGCAGATGGGCTGTCGCCTTCATCACCTTGCGCTGGGTCCGGTTCGGCACGAAGTCCGCCACGCGGATGCGGGCGGACAGACAGGCCGAGCACTCGGCACAGGTCGGACGGTACAGGACGTTCTGGCTGCGGCGAAACCCTTGCTTGGACAGCGCGTCGTTCAGCTTCTGCGCGTGGTCACCTTGCAATGAGGTAAACAGCTTCCGCTCCATCCTTCCCTCCAGATAAGGGCAAGGCTGCGGGGCCGTCACGTAGAATTGGGGCGCAATCGGAAGGGTGTGGCGCATTTCAAGTCAAAAGCTGGGGATCAGACCGCAGCCTAGCAAGCCCCGCGCCTTCCGCCAAGAGAAGACTTCAGGCGCGGGTCATTTCAGTACAGGGCGCGTCGATTGACCAGCACAACCCCCAACAAGACATCGCTCAACCCCTGACCGCGTCTGGAGAAGATCATCATAAGCACCGACAGGATCTGCGGCAGGACGAAGGCCACCGACAACGCGTAGAACAGCGTATGGGCAAAACCGGCCGCAGCGTTCAGCGGATAACCTTCACTGTCGCGAAACTCTACCCCCGCCATTCGCATCCCCAGCGTGGCGGAATGCCGGGACATGCCCATCCAGCGATAGATGAAACTGATCACAACATAGAGGCCGCCCAGAAAGAACAGCGCCAGAAACCCGGTCAGCGGAATGATCAGCATCATCAGGAACGCGATCAGAACGGTGTCAAAAATCCAGGCCATGGCCCGCTTGACGAGCACATTGTCATAGAACTGGGCCTGAGCAGTCGGGTCAGGGTAGGCGGTGGTGAACATGCAAGTCATCCTTCAGCGGGAAAGTGCGGCCCCCATGTCGGGGGCCGCAACGGCTCAGTATTCGCCGGGCTTGGCCACGTCACCCGCTTCGGGTGAGACGGGCGCCGCGGCGTTGGTGCGGGCACGATCTTCCATGAAGTTGTCGAACTCCGACTTGTCCTTGGCGTCACGCAGACGCTGCAGGAAGGCTTCGAACGCCTCTTGCTCGTCTTGCAGGCGGCGGATGGTGTCGGCCTTGTAGGCGTCGAAGGCAGCGTTGCCCGACGGGCGGAAGGCCTTACCCATGCCGCGGAAGTTTTCCCGCATTGCTTCCCAGTCCTCACGAGAACTGTGCTGATGCGAGTGACGGCCCCACGGACCACAGGACGAAGAACGGTTGAACATGCGTTTGCTCCAGATCATATAGGCGAGAAGTCCAAGGCCGATGGGCCAGGCGAAGATGAAAGCAAGGATCATCAGAACGATCCAGGCCTTGCGGCCGCGCTCATCAAGCCAGCTCTCGGCGCCCTTGGCCCAGGCCATCAGGCCTTCCTTGGCAGGTACGCCGGGTCTGGCGTTCGGGGCTGTGTACATCGGCGGTGTCTCCCTTGTTGCCGTTGATATGTGAATGTCTTTCACATGACCAAGATGCGCCCGACCGGCTATGCTTTCAAGTGGGTATGTTAAGAAAATTTACATTCAGCCGCAAATCGCCGAAACTGCCGATGCGCACTGCGCTGCCAGCCGCGGCGTACTTTCGCCTTATTGCGCCAAGCCAGCCCTGTTCGTAATAAAACTACAAAAAATTTGATCCGGACGACATTTTCCATGTCATTTTGCGGTTGACGGCCCGGAAAGCCCCCCCTAGTGTCCGCGGGCAACCAAAGGACACGAGATGCCCCGTATTCTAGTAGTGGTAACCCGAACGCGCATGGGCCGGTAACGGACAACCATTCAGGTTCCCATGCGCCCCCAGGTTCCCCACCGGGGGCTTTTTGTTGAGATGAAAACCGAGGACAGAGTGATGACACGACAGATGACCGGTGCACAGATGGTGGTTCAGGCCCTCAAGGATCAGGGGGTCGAAGTCGTGTTCGGCTATCCGGGTGGCACCGTTCTGCCGATCTATGACGAGATCTTTCAGCAAAACGACATCCGCCACATTCTGGTCCGCCATGAACAGGGTGCAGTTCACATGGCCGAGGGCTATGCCCGTTCGACCGGCAAGATTGGCGTGGCGCTTGTCACCTCTGGTCCCGGTGCCACCAATGCGGTGACCGGGCTGACCGATGCGCTGATGGATTCGATCCCGATCCTGGTGCTGACCGGTCAGGTGCCCACCTTCCTGATCGGCACCGATGGCTTTCAAGAGGCTGACACCGTCGGCATCACCCGGCCCTGCACCAAGATGAACTGGCTGGTCA
>JBDTQR010000014.1:0-39334 GCA_039932095.1 bacterium
GCCAGCATGGACCTTCGCCATCGCCCTCGCCATCGCACTCGCCATCGCACCTGGCCCCGGCCGCCGCCTTGACCCATTGAGTTTGCCGTTTTCTCGCCCTACACCTTGAGACAAAGCAAAGGACGATCCCATGCACATCCATCAAGACCTCGCCGACACCATCGGCAACACGCCGCTGTTGAAACTGAAGCGGGCGTCCGAGTTGACTGGCTGCACGATCCTTGGCAAATGCGAATTCCTCAATCCTGGTCAATCGGTCAAGGACCGGGCGGCGCTTTATATCATCAAGGATGCGGTGGCGAAGGGCTTGTTGAAGCCCGGTGGCACGATTGTCGAGGGCACAGCGGGCAATACCGGGATTGGCCTGGCGCTGGTCGGTGCCTCGATGGGGTTTCGCACGGTGATCGTCATTCCCGAGACGCAATCTCAGGAAAAGAAGGACATGATCCGGCTGGCCGGGGCCGAGCTGGTTCAGGTGCCAGCCGCGCCTTACAAGAACCCCAACAATTACGTGCGCTATTCAGGGCGGCTGGCCGAGGCCCTGGCGCGGACCGAACCAAACGGCGCAATCTGGGCCAACCAGTTTGACAATGTGGCGAACCGGCTGGCGCATTTCGAAACCACCGGGCCAGAGATCTGGCAGCAGACCGACGGCAAAGTTGATGGTTTCATCTGCGCCGTGGGGTCCGGGGGTACGCTGGCGGGGGTGGCCCTGGCCCTGCAGCCCAGGGGCGTGAAGGTCGGTCTGGCCGACCCCGAAGGTGCCGCGCTGCATGCCTATTACACCACCGGCAAATTCGAAAGCCCCGGCTCTTCGATCACCGAGGGCATCGGGCAGGGGCGGATCACCGCCAATCTTGAAGGCTTTACGCCGGATTTCAGTTACCGCATTCCGGATGCCGAAGCCCTGCCGGTGGTGTTCGAGATGTTGGAGGATGAGGGGATCTGTCTGGGCGGCTCCAGCGGGATCAACATCGCGGGGGCGATCCGGATGGCGCGTGAGATGGGGCCGGGCAAGACCATCGTCACCGTGCTGTGCGACTATGGCAACCGCTATCAATCCAAGCTGTTCAACCCGGCGTTCCTGAAGGAAAAGGGCCTGCCGGTGCCTGAATGGCTCGACCGGGCTCCGCAACCGGTTCCGACGGTCTACGAAGACGCATGACGGACCGCAGCAGGGGGCAGATCGCGAGGCTTTGTGCCGGGGCGGTTCTGGCCTTTTGGGGCGCGGGTGCTGCTCTGGCGCAGGACACGACGACGACCGCGCCGACGATCAAAGTGCAGGCCGACAGTTCCGGCGCCTTGATCCCGGAAAAACAGCGTGTACCGCAGACCTCGCCCGCCACAGCGACGGCAGCGGACGCCGAGGATGCGCCGGTTTCGGGTGGCGGCAAGCCAAAGGCCAGTACGGTGGGCGCGCCGACCTCGGGCAGCGGCAGCAGCGGGGCGCTGGATTATGCGGGTTGGGAGCGGATGGCGGTGCGGGCAGAGAACGCCACGCAAGCCGCCGCCACGACCAGCGCCGAGCTGGACCGGTTGCGCGCCCAACTGGTGACCTGGCGCGAGTCGCTGCAAGTTGCCCAAAACGCCAATGCCGCGCGGATCGCCACCCTGCGCCAACAAATCGATGCGCTTGGGCCGGCCCCGGCAGCGGGCGTGACCGAGCCTGCCGAGATTGCCGGCCGGCGGATCGCATTGGCCGATCAGCTGCTGCGTCTGCAGGCACCGGGGATCGCGGCCGATGAGGCCTATCAGCGGGCCGACGGGCTGATCGGCGAAATCGACCGGGTGCAGCGCGAACGTCAGGCCAATGAGTTGCTGAAACTGTGGCCCAGCCCGCTGAACCCCGGCAACTGGCCGGCAGCGTGGGGGGCGCTGACCAAGACCGTACAGACCCTGTCAAGCGAGACGCAGGTCAAATGGTTTGACGCGACGGTCCGCAAGAAGCTGACCGACAACCTGCTGTTGATCGGCGCCTTGGTGTTGTTTGCCCTGGCCGTGCTCGGGAGGGGCATGCATTGGATCGACCGGCTGATCGCGATGCTGCAGGGGCCCTCGACCGCCCTCGGCCGGCGGATTTGGGGCTTTTTCGCCTCGCTTGGCCTGATCGTCGTGCCAACGCTGGGCTTTGTCGCTCTGGCCGAGGCGCTGCGGCTGAGCCGAGTTCTGGGGGTGGTGGGCAGTGCGATTTCCGACCATTTGACCGGCATCGGTCTGATGATCTTTGCCGCAGTCTGGCTGGGGGCGCGGGCGTTTCCCGTGGAAGAGACGGCGCGGGGTGTGTTGTGGCTGCCTGCCGAGGATCGCGCAATCGGGCGTCTTCTGACCTCGGCGCTTGGGATCGTGCTGGCGGTGGCACGGTTGCAGCAGGTCGCCATGGCGTCATTGAAGATCACCGATGCCGCCGCTGCTGTCCTGAGCTTTCCGATCATTCTGGTGGCGGCAGTGCTGATCGTGCGGATGGGACTGCTGATCGGCAGGGCCGCGACGATCGATGTCGCGGACGAAAGCCGGGGGCAATACCGCCAGCGGGTGTTAAGTCTGATGGCCAAGGCGGCGATTGCGGTTGGGCTGATCGGGCCGCTGCTGGCTGCGGTCGGCTATATTGCGGCCGCCTCCGCCTTGGTGTTTCCGACGGCACTGACCCTGGCATTGGCCGGGTTGCTGGTGCTGATCCAGCGGCTGGTCACCGACCTCTACGCCGTGATCACCCGCAGCGAGGGCCGCGAGAAGGACGCGCTGATCCCGGTGCTGATCGGCTTTGGCCTTGTGCTGGCGACGCTGCCGCTGGTCGCGCTGATCTGGGGCGCGCGGGTCTCGGATCTGACCGAGTTGTGGACGCGGTTTCAGGCCGGCTTCCAGCTGGGCAGCGCAAGGATTTCGCCCACCGATTTTCTGTTTTTCGCGGTGGTGTTTGCCATCGGCTATTCGGTGACCCGGCTGTTGCAGGGCGCTATGCGCAACTCGATCCTGCCGCGCACCAGCATGGACAAAGGCGGGCAAAGTGCTGTGGTGTCCGGGCTTGGCTATGTCGGGATCATCGCCTCGGCTCTGGTTGCGATCAATTCGACCGGGGTTGATCTGTCGGGTCTGGCCATCGTGGCTGGTGCCCTGTCGGTCGGCATCGGCTTTGGTCTGCAGACCGTGGTGTCGAACTTTGTTTCCGGCATCATCCTGCTGATCGAGCGGCCGATCAGCGAGGGTGACTGGATCGAGGTTGGACCGGTGCAGGGCATCGTGCAGGCCATCTCGGTCCGCTCGACCCGGATCCAGACCTTTGACCGGTCGGATGTGATCGTGCCCAATTCGGACCTGATCTCGGGTCAGGTCACCAACTGGACCCGGTTCAGCCTGACCGGTCGTCTGGTGGTGCCGGTGGCGGTACCCTACACCGCTGACGCCCGCAAGGTGTCGGACTTGCTGATGCAGATTGCCGAGGCGCAGCCGCTGGTCCTGCTGTCACCGCCGCCGGATGTCGCGATTGTCGGGGTAGACAGCGACACGATCAAATTCGAGATACGGGTAATCTTGCGCGACGTGAATTTTCTGGTGACCGTGCGGACCGACATCTACCACATGATTTTCGAGCGCTTCGCGGCGGAGGGTCTGGTGTTCTCGTGGCGTGACCGCGAATATACCGCCAAGCTGGCTGCCGATGCTGCGGTGGCGGCAGAGGAAAAGGCGCAGATGGAGCTGAATATTGCGGCGGTTGAAGCGTTGTGGCCGGCGCAGGATGCGCCGAAGCGGCGGTTGACCGGGCCGACCACAGCGACGTCGAAGCCTACCGGACCCGAGACCACCGACGCGATTGCGCCGCCTGATGATGATGCGCCCAAACCCAACCAGGAGCCGCCGCTTTGACCGAGTTGTTGTATCGTGACGATGCCTATCTGGCCGAATGTACGGCCCATGTAACCGGCCACACGCCCGAGGGCGGGATCATTGTCGACCGGACCGTCTGCTATCCGACGGGCGGTGGCCAACCCGGCGACAGTGGCCGGATCACCTGGGATGGCGGCAGCCTCGGGATCGCGACGGCCGTCAAGGTCGAGGGCGGAGCTGTGGCACTGGTTCCGGGTGAGCCGCGCGCCATGCCGGGGGTCGGATCCCAGATCAGGATGGTGCTGGACTGGGACCGCCGCTACCGCCACATGCGGGTGCATACCGCGCTGCATCTCTTGTCCGTGGTGATCCCGCTGCCGGTGACCGGCGGCCAGATCGGCACCGAGCGGGGCCGGCTGGACTTTGACATGCCGGACCCGCCGGGCGATGTGGCCAAGCTCAACGACCTGATGAACCGCCTGATCGACCGCGATCTGGCGGTGACTGCGGACTGGATCACCGACGCCGAGCTTGCGGCCAATCCCGGGCTGGTCAAGACCATGTCGGTCCGCCCACCGGTCGGGCAGGGCCGGGTGCGCTTGATCCGGATCGGTCAGGGTGCTGGCCAGATCGACCTGCAGCCTTGCGGCGGCACCCATGTCGCAAGGCTGGGCGAAATTGGCCGGGTTCAGATTGGCAAGGTCGAAAAGAAGGGCCGCCAGAACCGCCGCGTGACGCTTGAACTGGCCTGAGCCCGGGTCACCGTGGCAGGACCTGCCTAGCGGATCCGCTCGGCCCCGCGCTCTGGGAAAATCTCTTGCGCGATGCCGGCAAATGTCAGGTAGAGCGAGGTCAGGATCAGGCCCCATTCCACCAATAAACCCTCTTTGAAATCCGACGCCGCAGCCACCGCCGCAAACACCAGCCAGGCGACAGCGACCGGCAGGCTGATCCAGTGCCAGCGTTTGGTCCGGGTCGGATGGATGAATTTCAGGTTCAGGAACATCGTGACCGTCAGCGCCACGACGATCAGCAGCACAACCGAGGTCGGCGGCGTGGTGGCGAACAACACCAGAACCACCATGTTCCAGCAGGCCGGAAAGCCCGAGAAACTCTTGTCCTTGGTCTTCATCCGGGTGTCGGCGAAGTAGATCACCGAACCGTAGGTGATCACGATGATGGCCAGCCAGCCGGTCCAGCCATCCAGAATGCCGGATTTGAACAGCGCGAAGGCCGGGATGAACACATAGGTCAGGTAGTCGACGATGAGGTCCAGCAACACGCCATCATAAGTCGGCCAGTTCTTCTGGGTCTTGTAGCGCCGTGCCAACGGCCCGTCGATGCCATCCACGATCAGCGCCACCACCAGCCAGACGAACATCTGGCTCCACTTTTCCTCGACAGCCGACAGCATGGCGAACATTGACAAGACCGCGCCCGAGGCGGTCAGCAAGTGGACGGAAAGGGCCTTGAAACGAATATCCATGGCGCCAGTCATGCCGCAAACCGCCCGGTCAGGCAAGACGGTGCAGCCAATTTGCCCGGTCCTGTTGCGGCAGGCTGCCCAGTCACCGCCCGCCAGCGTCGAGGATCTGCACCAGGGCACGGCACAGGTCACTGCCAGCGATTACAGGCAAGGACAGCCTCTCACGCCCGGGGATGGGCCTTGTCATAGACTTCCATCAACCGCGCCGCATCGACGGCGGTATAGGCCTGGGTGGTGGAGAGCGATGCGTGGCCCAGCAATTCCTGAATGGCCCGCAGATCACCGCCGGCCGACAGCAGGTGGGTGGCAAAGCTGTGCCGCATCGCATGCGGGGTCGCGGTGGCCGGCAAGCCCAACTGCAACCGGGACTTTTCCATCACCAGCGCGATCAGCCGCGGATTAAGCGGCCCACCCCGCGCGCCGCGAAACAGGGCCGCCTCCCGGTCCAGATCATAGGGACAAAGCCGCACATAGTCTGCCACCGCCGCCCGCGCTGCTGGCAGCACCGGCACGAGGCGCTCCTTGCCGCCCTTGCCGATGATCCTGAGCACGTCGGGCAACGGTTGCGCCGGCCCGGTCAGCCCCAAAGCCTCAGATATCCGCAAACCGCAACCGTACAGCAGCGTGACGACGGCGATGTCCCGCGCCGAAATCCACTCCTCCGCCGCTTGCTCACCCACCCGGTCGATCATCGCAAACGCCGCGTCTTCGGTCAGCGGGCGCGGCAGTTTCCGGCGAAACTTCGGCCCCCGGGCGGACAGGGTGGTCGAGGCATCAAACCCCTCCCGCTCCGCGATCCAGCTGGTAAAGCTTTTGACGGCGGACAGCGACCGCGCCAGGGTTCGCGCCGACACACCGCGCGCCCGCTCGGCAGCCATCCAGGCCCTGAGGTCGGTCTGCGGCAGGTTGGCCACGCCGTGCAGGCCCTCGATCTGGCCACGGTGCTGGGCCAGAAAGCCCAGAAATCCCGCCACATCGGCATTATACGCCTTGAGGGTATTTGCCGCCGCCCCGTCTAGCGCGCGCAGATGATCCAGCCACCGCGCCATTGCATCGCGCAGCGCGGCAGAGATCAGCAGGCTCGCTGCGGCCGCGCCACTCACGCCAACCAGCGCCGCATCGTGCGCTCGAACACCCCGGCGAAGAATCCCAGCAGATCGGTGCCATGGGTCGCCTTGAACTGGTGCGGGTCCTCGGCACCAAGCGCCAGCATTCCGGGCAAGCGCCCCTTGCCGAAGTCCAGCTTCATCAGCGCCTCCGACCGGATCCAGCCCGCCTTGTCGCCGTAAAGCACATCCGACGATGGCTGTACCTGCCTGAGCACCACGGATCTGAGCGGCACATTCTTGCCAGCCGAGATATATTCGGCGACAAATCCGCTTTGCGCGACATAGAGCACATCGCCCAATTTCCGCAGCGCCGCCTCTTCCTCGCTTTGCACCGATTCCAGCACCAGCCGCACGCAATCGACCCTGAGGGTCGCCGCAACCTCGGAATTCAGCGATTTCAGGAAATCCTCGAAACTCAAGGGATCCAGCAGCTGCAGGATCGCCCGGTGCACCTGATTGGTGCCGGCGAGGTTTTCGTAGGCCGCCGCAATGACGGTGCGGTGGGTGTCCTCCAGCCGGTCGAGCCGGCTTTCCAGCCGCTCCATCGCGATGCCGCGCAGGTCGATCACATTCGACCCCATCGCCCGCTCATTCGCGGCGATCAGCGCGTTCATCACGTCGACATCTTCCAGCAAAGCCTCAGGTGCCGCAATGATGCGGTCCCGCGTATCCTGATCGATCATGCCTCAGCCCGTTTCTGGTTATTTTGCGCCAGTATAGCGGGGATTTCGCGGTCTGTCGCGGGGAGTGTGACACTGGTGCGGGGGGTGAGGCGGGGAGGGCACAGGTCGGGGCGTTGCGCGTGTGAAATGGGGGGTAAGTAATTGATTTTAATTACTAAGCCTTGCCTTCTAGCTCTTCGTCAATTCTTTTCGGCAGGTCAAAGAACGATGCAACCAACTTTCCCGAGAACGCAGGGCATTCAGCCATGATGCTGGCCATCTTCTTATCGCATCGGAATAGATCGCACTTATACGCGTAAATGAAGTGAAACAGGTCTCCGAAGTCTGAGGACAGCCACGATGTCTTTCCCTTTAAAATTGCAAGAAAATATGTTAGGAAATGGTCGCCTTTGCCCACACCAAATGTCATGTCGGTCTTTTCTCTTAGGCTTTCCAAATTGTAATTAGATTTAAATGGTGGGGTCATCTTCACGGCCGCACGCTTTTCAACGCCGGAAGCGATAATGTCTTGGCGAAGCGAAAGCCGCAGTTTTTGACTTTCGATAATCTCTTTACACAAATCTTCTGCCTTTTTTGATGCGTCTCCCAATGACTTTATCGTCTTTCCAAAGAAATGGTCGATGGCATTTGGGCTATTGTTATACTCATAATATATCCGACAGAACTCCTCGGGGTCGGTCATCCATTTTGAGAACGCTTCATGAACGGTGCTCTCGCTGATTTCGCCCCTTAAGTATCGTTCCATGAATCGCCCGTCTAAAAACTCTTGGCTTACGGGTATAGGGTCGAAGTCTTCTTTTTTCCGACCGAAAGTTGGATTCACAGTTCTCAGGTATTTCCACACAAATCTATCATTGGACAATTGCCGTCTGGCCTTTCGGTTTAAGCTGGATTGACTAATAATCGCCGCCCTGGCCTCATTAATATATTTTTGAAGCAATGGCTTAAGAGAAATCCCTTTTGTAAGATCTTCACCAATCCAATTTCCGTCCGACCTAAGTGAATCATTGGGCTTGCCAAATTCCATAGCGAATGTATTTAGACCGCAAAATTCCTTGAGAATTCTTCCCCGCTCTGCCCGATCCTCACCAAGCCCGCTTCCTGGCCTGGTAAGGAACTCCAGCACAATCATGGGTGAGTAGGGTATAATTATATCGCCGTCGGCGACTTTGGTTAGTAAGTAGTTAAGAACTGAAGCATTTGCGGTGTTGTCACGACGATGCTGTATATTAACGTAATCCTGAGTATCCAGGTAGACGACTAATGGAGGGCCATTCTGCATTTGCGCTCCTGACTAGGAAAGCATCAGGCAATTGGACCTGATGCCTCACGTGGTAAATAGGGACGGGAATGCCCTCAAATAATCTTCTGCCCCGTCTTGGCCCAATCCTTCAGGAACTGTTCCAGCCCCTTGTCGGTCAGCGGGTGGGAGATCATCGCCTTGATCACGCCGGGCGGGGCGGTGATCACGTCGGCGCCGATCAGGGCGCATTGGGTGATATGGTTGGCGGTCCGGATCGAGGCGGCGAGGATCTGGGTTTCATAGCCGTAATTGTCATAGACCTGGCGGATGTCCGAAATCAGTTCCAGCCCGTCCATGTTGATATCGTCGAGGCGGCCAATGAAGGGCGAGATGAAGGTGGCACCGGCCTTGGCGGCCAGCAGGGCCTGATTGAGGCTGAAACACAGGGTGACGTTGACCATCTTGCCTTCGCCCGACAGCACCTTGCAGGCCTTCAGCCCGTCCCAGGTCAACGGCACCTTGACGGTGATGTTTTCGGCGATCTCGGCCAGCTTGCGACCCTCGGCGATCATCTCATCCGCGGTCACGGCGACGACTTCGGCCGAGACCGGGCCAGAGACGATCGAACAGATTTCACGGGTGACCTCGACAATGTCTCGGCCCGATTTCAGGATCAGCGACGGGTTGGTGGTGACGCCGTCCACCATGCCAAAGTCGTTCAGCTCTTTGATGGCGGCGACGTCAGCGGAATCGACGAAGAATTTCATGGGTGCTGTCCTTGACTGGTTGCGAATGGGTCGTCACGGGTTTAGCGCAATCAGGCGCGGGGTGAAAGAGCCCCGACGAAAGTGCGCCGCGGTTCAAAGAGGATGGGCATGGTCGAGCGGGTCTATGAAGCGGGGGAACTGGTCGGCGTGCTGACCGCCGAACCGCTGGGCCGTCTGTTGGACTACAAGGCGCCCGAAGGCGGCTGCGGCGATGGCGATTTCGTCGAAGTGCCGCTGGGGCCGCGGCGAGTGCTGGGTGTGGTCTGGGGTCGCGGCGAGGGCAATTTCGATCCGGCCAAGATCAGGCCGGTCAACCGGGTGCTGGATGCCGCGCCGATGCGGGCGGAACTGCGCGCGTTCCTGATGCGGGCCGCCGAATACACGCTGACGCCGCTGTCGGCGATGCTGCGGCTGGCAACCCGCGCGCCCGGTCTCAGCGCGGCCCCGGCGACGCGCCGGGTCTACCGGCTTGGCCCGACAGTGCCCAACACCCTGACCGACGCCCGCCACCGGGTGGTGGAGGCCCTGCGCGACTACCGGGATGCGCCCGTGACTTTGGTTGAACTGGCCGAGGCGGCGGGCTGCGGGGCCTCGGTCGTCAAGGGCCTGGTCAAGCTGGGCGTGGTGCTGGAAGAGGATGCGCCGCGCGATCTGCCCTTTCCGCCGCTGAACCCAAGGCCCGGTCCGGACCTGATGGGCGACCAGATCGCGGCGGCGGATGCTCTGGTCGCCACTGTGGCGCAGGGCAGCTATTCCACCACGCTGCTGAAAGGCGTCACCGGCTCTGGCAAGACCGAGGTCTATCTTGAGGCCGTGGCCGAATGTCTGCGGCAGGGGCGGCAGGCTCTGGTCCTTTTGCCGGAAATTGCCCTCACCGGGGATTTTCTGGCCCGCGTCGAACAGCGGTTTACCGCACGGCCCGCCGAATGGCACTCTGGCGTCACCATGACCGAACGCCGCCGTCTGTGGCGCATGGTGGGTCAGGGCGAGGCGCAACTGGTGGTGGGCGCGCGAAGCGCCCTGTTCCTGCCGTTCCGCGACCTTGGCCTGATCGTGGTGGATGAGGAACATGACACCTCGTACAAGCAGGAAGAGGGTGTGATGTACCACGCCCGCGACATGGCGGTCTTGCGGGCGGCGATTGCGGGTTTTCCGGTGGTCCTGTCTTCGGCCACGCCGTCGCTGGAAAGCTGGGCCAATGTCGAAAGCGGCAAATACAGCCGTCTGACCCTTGGCGCGCGGTACGGCGCGGCCGAACTGCCACAGATGCGCGCGCTCGACATGCGGGCGGAAAAGCTGCCGGCCAACCGCTGGATATCCGACCAGCTGGTCGCTCAGGTGCAGGCCCGGATCGACTCCGGCGAGCAGGCGCTGCTGTTTCTCAACCGTCGGGGCTATGCGCCGATCACGCTCTGCCGCGCCTGTGGCCATCAGGTCGGCTGTGACGATTGCGATGCGCGGATGGTTGAGCACCGGTTTCTGAAACGGCTGGTTTGCCACCAATGCGGCGCCACCAAACCGATCCCCGAGGCCTGCCCGGACTGCAAGGTGGAGGGTCGGATGGCGCCGGTTGGTCCCGGGGTCGAGCGGCTGGCCGAAGAGGTTGCGGCGCGCTTTCCGGCGGCGCGTGTCGCGGTGCTGTCGTCGGACCTGTTCGGCTCGGCCCGGGCGCTGAAAGAGCAGATCGCCGCGATTGCCGAAGGCGGGGCCGACATCATTATCGGCACGCAGATCGTTGCCAAAGGTCACAACTTTCCACTGTTGACGCTGGTCGGGGTGATTGATGCCGATCTGGGCCTGCAGGGCTCGGACCTGCGCGCCGCCGAGCGGACCTTTCAACTGATGCGCCAGGTGGCGGGCCGGGCCGGGCGGGCGGACAGGCCGGGCACGGCGCTGCTGCAGACCTATCAACCCGACCACCCGGTGATCCGCGCCATCCTCGGCGGCGATGAAGAGGCGTTCTGGAAGGCCGAGGCTGCCGAGCGTCGTCTGGCCGGGGTGCCGCCCTATGGCCGCATGGCCGGCATCATCCTGTCCTGCCCCGATGTCGCGCAAGTCTTTGATTTTGGGGCCGAGCTTGCCCGGCGTATTGATCCTTTGCTGAAGATCGGTGCGCAGGTCTTTGGCCCGGCCCCAGCCCCGATTGCCCGGGTCAGGGGCCGTCACCGGGTGCGGTTGCTGATCAAGGCCGAAAAAACCGCGCCCTTGCAGGCCGCCATTGCGGAATGGCTGGCGCAGTTCAAGGTGCCGCACAATCTGCGGCTGTCAGTCGATATCGACCCGCAGAGTTTTTATTGAACCTGGCGGTCAGAAAGGGTTGAACCACGGCGAAACCGAGGCCCCGCGATGCCGGTCAAGACAATCCCCGGCTTCGCCTTTGCGTCCCAGATCAGGCGCTGCCGGGCACGCTTGGCTACGGGCGAAGAAAGTTGGCGCTTGTCCGGGTCCTAGTGAACCCTGTGCAGCCGCACCGGCGATTTCGGCGCGCGGGCGATAAGACCCTTGGCCTCCAGATCCAGTTGCACGCATTTCACCCACCAACCGCAGGTCTCGCCGCCGGGGAACAAGTCTTGCGACATCAGAGGCCGCACGGCGTCGATGATCTGGGCTGGCGTCATCCCCGGCGGCTCGGCTGTCAGTACGGACAGAAACACGTCGCGCATTTCGTCATATTTCGCCCGGTCCACCCGGTAGATTTTCCCGGGATGCGAGATGTTTTCCACGTCGATCTTGTCGCTCATGACGCCCCACTGCGGACTGGCTGTGAAGAAACCATAGAAGTGAGGGCGGCATGCGGTCAAGCAAACCTCCGCCATCGGCCAGTCCCGGCATTTGATGGTTCTTTCGTCCGGCGTGATCCGTACCACATAACGGCCCAGTGCCAGATCAAGCCGCAGACCGGCTGCAAGCGGGGCTGCTCTGCCCGAACCGTGCTGCGGTGCCGAAGCAAACCGCGCTGTTGCGCAAGTGAAACCACCGCTGCGCCAGTTGCGAGGCATTCGCAGCGTCCTTTCGGTTCGGTTAATGAAAACTCGCAAGCCTTGGAAATATAAGCAAAAAAAATAATGTCCACATGTGGACGCCCATGGTCGCCGCGAATGTTTCACCCAATGACACTCCCGCGAGTTGCCCTACCGTTGCGGCCTGAAAGCGCCTATATTCGCCGGGCCATAGAAGGAGGCCGCAAATGTTCCTGTTCGACCGCAAGAAATCAGACATGGTCCGCCCCGCCGATGCCCTGCCGGGCCGCCCCGAGCCGCTTGCTACCGCCGAGACCCATTTCCTGTCCGGCCTGCCGCTGAAATCCCCGGTGCCGGATGGCATGGCCGAAGCGATGTTCGGCATGGGCTGTTTCTGGGGGGTAGAGCGCAAGTTCTACAATCTGAAGGGCGTCTGGCTGACGATGACCGGCTATGCCGGCGGCTACACGCCGAACCCGACCTACAAGGAAACCTGCACCCAACTGACCGGCCACAATGAAGTCGTCCGCGTGATTTATGACCCGGCGGTGGTTTCCTACGACGCGTTGCTGAAAACCTTCTGGGAGGGCCATGACCCGACCCAGGGCATGCAGCAGGGCAACGACATGGGCTCGACCTACCGCTCGGGGATCTACACCTACACGCCGGAACAGGCTGAAGCCGCCGAGGCCAGCAAGGCGATGTATCAAAAGGCACTGACGGCTGCGGGCAAGGGCACAATCACCACCGAAATCCTCGCCGCGCCCACGTTCTACTATGCCGAGGATTACCACCAGCAATACCTCGCCAAGAACCCGCAGGGCTACTGCGGGCTTGGCGGTACCGGGGTCACTTGTCCGATCGGGTTGAAAGTCGCCGCTCAGTAAATGGCAAAGGGGCGGTCGCAGGACCGCCCCTCTGGTCATATGGCCCAGATCAGTTCCTGAAGTCTGTACCCACAGCGGCATCCTTGCCCGGCTTCGGCACGGGGCGCGGCTCGGGCTTGGGATCGCTGGCCGGCTTGCGGTGCTTGTTGCCCCCGGTGGTATTGAAGCCTGCCAGCGGCAAGTCGAGACCACCCACCAGTTTCGCACCGTGCAACTCGTCGCATTCATCCATCACGTGATTGGCGCAGGCCTGCGGGTGATTGGAGTTGTCGTTGCACCAGCTGATCAGGATGTTGTAGCACTCGCCAAGGGACGAGCCGACACCGGCAAAGCTGGGCGTGGCGGTCATCGGGGCGATCAGGCCAACGGCGGTGATTGCGAGAACAAAGGATTTCATTTCAAGTCTCCATCAAAGGTTTGTTTCAATTCTGTCCGACGGCTTGTCCGCCTTACAAACATGGGTCGAACGAGCCTGCCAAAGAGTTCAAAGAAATTTGAAATTTTCCCGAAAATGTTTCGGACGCGTGAAAATGTTGAAATGGCTAGCGGCAGGTTGGTGCCTGAACCAGACCCCAGCCGAATTCGGCGTCCGGTCCGGCCTGCCCCAGATCGGTCGCGCCCGCGGCCAGAGCACGGCGCAAGGATGCCACGTCGCCCTTGCCCTGCGCCATCAGCCGTGCGGCGTAAGCCGTGACGATAGGGGCAGCAAAGGATGTGCCGGAGACATAGCCGCCCGCCCGCCCCTTGGCGGCATACAAATCAACACCGGGTGCGGCAAAGTCCACACCGGCCCGGTTGGCCTTGGCATAGCGGTGCCGGGCAGCATCGACTGCCGTCACCCCGATGACGCCGTCCAGACCGGCGGGCAGCATGGCCTCGGCCCCGCCATTGTTGCCCACAGCCGCCACGATCACCGCGCCGTTGGCCAGACCTCGGGTCAAGACTTCACCCAGCACCTGATTTGGTGGCCCGGCAAAGGACATGTTGATCAGCCGCACCCCGGCCGCAAGCAGCAGGTCAAGCGCCATGCCGATCCGCTCGACATCCGCACCTTCCGACCCGGCAATCGCGGAAAAAGCTGCGACGGCCGTCAGTTCGGCACCTTGGGCATATCCGGCGAGAACGCCGCTGCTATCCTCACCAACCATCAATCCGGCAATGGCGGTCGCATGGTCACTGCCGCGCGGCCTTTCATCAGGGCGCAGGACCGAGGTGACCGTGATCCCTGCGCTCTGAAGAGCTGGATGGGTCCGGTCCACTGGCCCGTCGATCAGCCCAATCTTCACCCGGCGTGACAGGCGGCACGGCGTGGCGGCGGTCTCGCCCAGCAAAGCCGCCGCATAAAGTCTTGGACCACCTGCGAACCGGTACAGATGGTGCAGATCGACCCGCGCCGTCGGTACTTGTGCGAGCGCGGCGCGCAACCGGTTCAAACCGGCGCCCGGCAGATCGAGGATCAGCATGACCCGGCCCAAGCTTCGCAACGTTGTCACCCGCTGCAGGGTCGCGCCCGCCGCCTGCAATGCAGCCACTCCCTGCGCCGCCTGTCTGGTCGGGACCACCACGATATATTCGACCCGGCCGCTGCGCTGCACCACGACATCCGGCCCGCCCGGCCGAGGCGCTGCCTGGCCAGACCCTGACGTGCCGCCGCCCCGTGAGGGGCGCGCTTGGCCCAAGACCGGGCAGGCGATCCCTGCGAGAAGAGCCGTCAGCATCCAGCGCCGGTATGGGTCAATCCTTGCCATCGCCGGGTCCCGGTTCGACGTCCTCGACCAAAGGCGAGGCAGCAAGCGCTACCGAGGCCGCCGGCAGATCGTCACCGGTGACCCGCCACAGACCAAGCGCCGACGGACCGTCCACCACCTGCAAGCCCTGTGCGGTCAGCAGCCCACTGATTGCCTGCATGGTCGCGTTCGGGGCAAAGGCAACCGTCAGTCCCGGCCCGCTGTCATCGCCGGCCAGCGTGACGGCAGGGCCGTTCGGGCGGCTGCCGATGTAGATGGCCTGTCCCAAGGCCACGATCACCGCAACCGCCGCGACAGCTTGCCAAAGCGAAAAGCGGCGCGGGGCAGGGGCCTCGCGCTCTACCGCGCGCATCAACCGCGCCAGACCAAACTCGCCGGGACTTTGCACGGGTGTGTCCTGCATCGCCTGCCGCAAGGCAACCAGTGCTGCCAGGTCCTGTCGTAGACCGGGGTCTTCGGCCAAGGCCTGGGCGACGGCGTCGGCCTCGGCTCCGGTCAGACTGCCGTTGGCGTGAAACGGCAAGAGCGCCTGCGCCTCGTCCCGGGTCATGTCCGCGCTCCCCGCCAGCCGATCCGTCCTTCCAGACAGCGCAGCAACAGCTTCTTGGCGTGGAATACCCGTGTCTTGACAGTGCCTTCGGGCACGCCGATCACCGCCGCCACCTCGCCGTAGCCCATGTCTTCATAGAAAACCAAGGTCACCGCACTGCGATGGTCGCCCGTCAACTGGTCAAGGCAGTGCTGCAAATGGACGGCTTCCTGGCTTGCGGCAATGCAGGCCTCGGTGTCCACGGCATCGTCGATGCTATCGGGCATCTCGTCCGGCATGTCCATCCTGCCCGCCCGCCGCAAGCGGTCGATCACCTTGCGATAGGCTATCCCCATGACCCAGGTCTTCACCGCCGATCTCCCTTCAAAGCTGCCCGCGACGCGCCAGACCTCAAGAAACACGTCATGCAGTATGTCGTGTGCCTCGAACGGATCGTTCAATCGCGACAGGATAAATCGGTAGACCGGCTTTTCCAGGCTGCGGTACAGACCGGCCAAGGCCTGCCGGTCGCCCGAGGCGATCGCTTGGATCAAGGCTGCGTCACTGGTCAGCATCTGGCTCCTCTACCGCAAGATGACCGCAATTCCGACCATCCCGCAAGCACTGCCATGGCCTGTCGTCTTGCAGAAAGGTCGGGCTGCACGCCATGAGCGGTCCCGAAAGGCCAAACTGGCCCGCATGTTCAACCGGACGATCGCCACAACCGCATGATCGCTGGCTCCGGCTTGACCTGCGCGACGTGGCGGCATAAGCGCGGTCTGTCTCAAACGAAGGCCCGATCATGCCCACCTTTACTGCCCTGACCACGCTTCCCGGCGAGGACGCCGCCAATGCCCTTGCCGAAGCATTGGAGAAGATGGACCCGGAACCGACCGGGGTAGGCGTGTTCGAGATCGAGGATGATAGCGGCCTGTGGGAAGTTGGTGCCTATTTCCTGGAACAACCCGATGAGGTTGTGCTGGACGTCTTGGCCATGGCGTTCGGCGGAAGGCCGTTTGCTGTCTCAGAGATTCCCGAAATCGATTGGGTCGCCAAGGTCCGCCGCGAACTCAGCCCGGTGGAGGCGGGGCGATTCTTTGTCTACGGCTCCCATGACGCCGATAAGGTGCCTGCCGACAAGGTCGCGCTGCAGATTGAAGCGACGGTGGCCTTCGGCACCGGCCACCACGGCACCACTTTGGGTTGTCTGAAGGCCTTTGACCGGCTGTACGACGCCGGATTCCGGCCGGCCAGGATTGCCGACATCGGTTGCGGCACTGCCGTTCTTGCCATGGCCGCTGCCGCAGTGCTGCCCGACGCGCTGGTCATTGCCTCTGATATTGATGAAGTTGCGGTGGATGTCGCCGAGGCCAACGTGTCGATCAATCAGCTCGACGGGCGCATCGAAACCATGGAGGCGGCGGGTTTTGCCCATCCCCGCCTTGCGGCCGCCGCCCCGTTTGATCTGGTTTTTGCCAACATTCTCAAGGGCCCGCTTATCGAACTTGCCCCACCGATGGCCGCACATACGACCAAGAACAGCCGCGTTATCCTGTCAGGCCTGCTGGTGGTTCAGGCCGAAGCCGTTATCGCCGCCTATGTCGCCGCTGGCTTCACCATCCAAGACCGAGATGATATCGGCGAATGGTCGACACTGGTTCTGCGTCGAAATTAGGGCAAACGAGACAACTCGCCCAAATTATGCCACAATTTAGACTTATCTGAACACTTGGTGGGGGTCGGAATCGTTGGAGACTGGGATGACCGACCCAAGAATGACTGAGTTTTACGGCCGTGTTGCGCGCATTCAAAAGGCGCGCTCCAAGGGCTATGGATTTGAAGCCCCGGGAACTCTGGGCCGTTCCCATTATTATCGTCCGCAGGCGCAGCGGCGTTCGATCGTAGGGCCGATCCTGTTTCTGCTGTTGACGGCGTTCCTGTTGAAGGGCGTCATCTACCACAGCGTGGGTGCACAATCCTACAACGACCGTGTCGCGGCCCTTATGGCAGGCGATGGGATCGAAAAAGTCGGCGGTTGGCTGATGCAGTCCGAACCCGCCACCCAGTTTGTCTCCGACAAGATCACCCAGGGTCTTGCCAAGCTGAAATAAGCCCTGGTCAGGCTATCCCGTCTTCCGGCCACTGCCCTTGCGGGCAGTGGCCTTTTTGCGTTTCCGACGTCCCGCCGGCATCAGGCAAAGAAAAAGGCCGCTGTCCTTGCGAACAGCGGCCCCGAACTTGCGGTGGTGTTGTATCAGCGACCGATCAGGTCGATGTCACCCCGGCACAGACCAATATCATCCAACTCGCGATTGCTGAGTTTGGACAACGCCTTGCGGGTCACGCGGCCCGAATTCCAAACTTGGAACTTGGTCGCGGAATTGCTGACGGTCTGCACCAGACGGAAAACAGTGATGGCGCCAAACGGCGCCGCGCGGGACGTCTCGTAAGTCGCCATTGCGGTAATCCTTTCAAACTTGCTCATAAAAGAAGCGCCCATCGCCTCTTCGTGAGCAGGATTTAGTCTTGTTGCCGATCATGCGCAATCCATCGCCCAGCAACGCCGGAATGCACGCCGCGCATAGCTCGCCCCCGCAATTTCGCCCTTATTTTATTGGACGAATCGGCTGTCCAGCAAAAAGTGTCGCTTTCAGCATCACGCGTGCCGCTTTCCACATCCGCGCGGCCGGAACCCGCGAAAATCTGCACCCCCGCAATTGAGCTTGGCGGATGTTCCCTTTTCGTGCTAATTCTGACGAAACACAAAAAAAAGGGGCAGGTCTTGCGCGTTTTGGGAATTGATCCGGGCCTTCGCAACCTCGGTTGGGGGGTGGTCGATGTGACGGGCGCGCGAATCACTCATGTCGCGAACGGCATCTGCCATTCGGCCGCGCAGGACGGTGACGGCGACCTCGCCCTGCGTCTGGTGTCGCTTTTCAGCCAACTGACGGAAGTTCTGCAGCAATACGCTCCTGATGAGGCCGCGGTGGAGCATACTTTTGTCAACAAGGATGCGGTCGCCACGCTCAAACTGGGTCAGGCCCGGGGCATTGCGCTGCTGGTGCCTGCGCAGGCCGGACTCACAGTCGGCGAATACGCCCCGAACACCGTCAAGAAAACCATCGTCGGGGTGGGTCACGCTGCCAAGGCGCAGATAGATCATATGGTGCGGCTGCACCTGCCCGGCGTGCAGATCGCCGGGCCGGACGCCGCCGATGCCCTTGCCATCGCGATCTGCCACGCCCACCATCTGCAAAGCGCCGGCCGCTTGCAGGCTGCGCTGCGAAAGGCGGCGGGATGATCGGCAAACTGTCAGGACGGCTGGATTGGCGCGGCAGCGATCAGGTGCTGATCGATGTGCGCGGCGTCGGCTATATTGTCCATGTCAACGACCGCACCCTGGCCGCGATGCCTGCCATCGGTGATCCGGTTTCGCTTTATACCGACCTGCTGGTCCGCGAGGATCTGCTGCAGCTATTTGGCTTTCCGACCTTGCTGGACAAGGAATGGCACCGGCTGCTGACGACGGTGCAGGGTGTAGGTGCCAAGGCTTCGATGGCAATGCTGGGCGCGCTTGGCCCCGAAGGAATTGCCCGCGCCATTGCCTTGGGGGACGCCCGCGCCATTCAGGCGGCCCCGGGCGTCGGCCCGAAATTGGCGCAGCGCGTGATCCTCGAACTCAAGTCCAAGGCGCCCGGTGTCATGGCGATGGGCGTCTCGCTTTCCGCAACGGCCGAGGCTGATGACAGCGTGATCGAAGCGCCGCAAAGCGCCGCTCCAAGGCGTAGCACGGCCCCGTCTGCTGCACAAAACCGTGCGGCCTATAGCGCCGACGCCCTGTCGGCCCTGTTGAACCTCGGCTACGGTCAGGGGGATGCGGCCCAAGCGGTGGCCACCGTGGCCGCTGAACAGCCCGAGGCCGACACCGCCATGATGATCCGTGCGGCATTGAAGCTGCTGGCCCCGAGATAGGCGATGCTGGCGCTGTATCTTACCCATCCGCAGGTCACCATCGACCCCGCCCGTCCGGTGGCTCAGTGGGGCCTGAACGAGATCGGTCGCGCTCGGTTGTCAGCCCTTGCAGCACGGCCCTGGCTCGCCCGCATCACCCGTATTCTCAGCAGCTCCGAGACCAAGGCGACCCAGACTGCCGCCCTGTTGCGTCCCGATCTGCCCGTCGAAATTCATGCGGACCTTGGCGAAAACGACCGTACCGCCACGGGCTTCCTGCCCGGTGCTGCGTTCGAAACGGCCGCCGACGCGTTTTTCGCCCATCCCGACGCCAGCTTTCGCGGATGGGAGACCGCCCGGACCGCGCAAAACCGTGTGCTGACAACCGTCCGGCGTTGCCTGACCGGCCATGGCCATGACCATCCGGTTCTCTTTGTCGGCCACGGCGCAGTTGGCACCTTGCTGCGGCAGGCCCTTGCCAAAGAACCGATCTCTCGCCGTGGCGATCAACCAGCCGGCGGCGGCAATATCTTTGCCTTCCACCTGGCCGATATGTCCATTCTGGCCGGTTGGGCAGCGATGGAGGCTTGGCAATGGCCCCAATGACCGGCATAGGCGCGCCATGACGCCCGACCGCCCGATCACCCCCAGCCGTCTGTCCGAAGACACCGACCGTGCCCTGCGGCCGCAAACGCTTGAGGAGTTTACCGGTCAGGCCGAGGCCCGCGCCAATCTGCGGATCTTCATCGAAAGCGCCAAGATGCGCGGCGAGGCGATGGACCACACGCTGTTTCACGGTCCGCCCGGTCTCGGCAAGACCACACTGGCGCAGATCATGGCCCGTGAATTGGGGGTGGGTTTCCGGATGACCTCTGGCCCGGTGCTGGCAAAGCCCGGCGATCTGGCCGCAATTCTGACCAATCTCGAACCCCGCGACGTCCTCTTCATCGACGAAATTCACCGCCTGTCGCCGGTGGTGGAAGAGGTGCTTTACCCCGCCCTCGAAGATTTCGCCCTTGATCTTGTAATTGGCGAAGGCCCCGCCGCCCGCACCGTCAGGATCGAGCTGCAACCGTTTACCCTGGTCGGCGCCACCACCCGCCTCGGCCTTTTGACCACGCCGCTGCGCGACCGTTTTGGTATCCCGACACGGCTGGAGTTCTACACCGAAGACGAGTTGGACTTGATCGTCACCCGCGGTGCCCGCCTGCTTGGTGTCACGGCTGACCCGCTTGGGACCCGCGAAATTGCCCGCCGTGCCCGAGGCACGCCGCGGATCGCCGGACGCCTGCTGCGCCGCGTGGTCGATTTCGTGACGGTTGAGGGCGATGGCCGCCTGACCAAAGAGATCGCCGACAATGCCCTGACCCGGCTTGGCGTCGATCATCTTGGGCTTGACAGCAACGACCGCCGTTACATGTCGCTGCTGGCCGATCACTACGGTGGCGGCCCGGTCGGGGTGGAAACCATCGCTGCGGCCTTGTCCGAGGCCCGCGACGCCATCGAAGAGGTCATTGAACCCTATCTGTTGCAACAGGGCCTGATTTTGCGGACGCCAAGGGGCAGGATGCTTGGTCAGCGGGCCTGGCGGCATCTTGGGTTGGAGCCGTCAAAGACGCCCGGGCAGACCGATCTGTTCGAGACCTGATCAGGGCCAGACCTCCGCCGGGAAGGCCCGGCGGTCAAACCCCGCCTTCCAGAGGCAATTCGACCGCCACTGACGGCCGACCGTCCGCATGGGCCGCGCGCTGGGCGGCCGCGACGACAGCGACCAGCAAGGCCGCGATCACCACATAGGTCATGCGGTAGCCGATGGTCTCCGCTGCAAAGCCGATGGCGGATGGGGCAAGCAGGATACCGCAATAGCCGATCATGGTCACCGTCGCGATGCCGGATCCGGCGCTCAACGCCGGGTGATTGCCGGCTGCCGAAAACAGGATCGGCACCATGTTCGCCACCCCCAGCCCGGCAAAGGCAAAACCCGCAATTGCCACCATGTCACTTGGCGCAAGCCCGGCCACCAATATCCCCGCCGCGCCGATCAGCCCCGACACCCGCAGCGTCAGCACCGCGCCGAACCGATTGCGCACCGCGTCGCCAAGAAACCGCATGATTGCCATGGCACCGGCAAAGAAGGCAAAGGCCAGTCCTGACCGGGCGAGCGGCGACCCGAGGGTCTTGGACAGGTAAAGCGCCGCCCAATCCAGCACCGAGCCCTCAGAGATCATCGAAAACAGCGCCATGAAGCCGAGGATGTAAAGTGCTGGCACTTTGGGGAACATTGCGGTTCCGGGTTTGGGCGCGGCCCCGACCGGCGCGACGGCCACCGGTTCGACCCACAGGAAGCGCGCCGCGACAGTCAGCACCACCAGTGAAATCACGAACACGCCCACAGCCTGCTCCACCGCACCAAAGCGGGCGAGTGCCAATCCACCGACTGCCCCCCCGGCAAAGCCGCCCACCGACCAGAAGCCATGCGACGACGACATGATCGCCCGGCCAAGCCGACGCTCGACCTCGACCGCATTGGCGTTCATCGATACGTCCATGCAGCCGATCACCGCCCCCATCAACACCATCAGCGGCGCGACGATGTAGAGGTTGGGAGCCATCACCACCAAAGGCAGTGTCGGCGTGGCGAGGGCGCCGAACAGCAAGGCCATTTTGCGCGAACCGTGCGCCTCAATCAGCTTGCCGGCGAACAGCATGGCTGAGACCGCACCCAGCCCGATCAGCAGAATCAGCAGGCCCAGCACGAATTCGGTGATGTGATAGCGCGGCAGAACCAGCGGGATTTGCGGTGCCCAGGCCCCCATGATGAAACCGTTGACGAAAAACAGCGCGGCCACTGCCCAACGCCCGCGCCTGACGGCCTGCATTTCCATGGAGTTCTCCTCTGCCCAGAAACCTCTTAAACAGGAAGTCTGCCGGACGGAAGATGGCAGCTTGCAAACAATGTGACCGCAGATTGCAGCCGGATTTCTTGGCGGCGGCGCCCTACGGGCTGGATCAGGCCGCAGCACCGCGCCTTGGTCTATAGCGTCAGCGCCAGCCTTGTGCCTTGATCGATCGCCCGCTTGGCATCCAGTTCCGCCGCGACATCCGCCCCGCCGATCACATGCACGGCGATGCCTGCGGCGATCAGGGCATCTGCCAAATGCCGCTCGGGCATCTGCCCGGCGCAGAGCACAAGCGTGTCCACTTCCAGCAATTCTTCCACCCCGTCCCGGGCGATCACCAGTCCAGCCTCGGTGATGCGCTGATAGGACACGCCGCCCAGCATCTTCACCCCCTTGGCCTGCAGGGCCGCCCGGTGAATCCAACCCGTGGTCTTGCCCAGACCGCGCCCCGGCTTCTCGGCCTTGCGCTGCAGCAACCAGACCTCGCGCGGCGACGTTGCAGGCTGCGCAGCGACCAGCCCGCCCGCCACCTTTGCCGGATCACCCACACCCCATTCCTCGCGCCACAGTCGGGGGTCCAAAGCCGGGCTGACACCCTGATGGGTCAGAAATTCGGCCACATCAAAGCCAATTCCGCCCGCCCCGATGATCGCAACCCTCGGACCAACCGGTGCGCCGTTCAGCACCTGCGAATAGGACAGCGCGCGCTCTTGCCCCGGGATGCCCGGGTCGCGGGGTGACACACCGGTTGCGAGCACCACCGTGTCAAACCCGGCCATCGCCGCCAGATCTGCCGTGGCGCGGCGCACCACAACCCCGGCGCGGTCCAGCATCACCTGGTACCATGCAACCAGCCCGTCGAATTCCTCCTTGCCCGGCACTTTGCGGGCGAGGTTCATCTGGCCGCCGATTTCGCCCTTTTCGAACAACACCACCTGATGGCCAAGGTCCGCTGCCTTGATGGCGCAGGCCAGCCCTGCCGGACCGGCACCGACCACCGCCACCCGCTTCGGCAAGACCTTTGGAGCGGCAAACTCCGCCTCGTGGCAGGCGGCAGGGTTGACCAGACAAGAGGTCAGTTTGCCGGCAAATGTATGGTCCAGACAGGCCTGATTGCAGGCGATGCAGGGCGCAATCTCGCGCGCCCGGTCCGCGGCTGCCTTGATGACGAAATCGGGATCGGCGAGGAAAGGCCGCGCCATCGACACCATATCCGCCTGACCCGTGGCCAGAATGCCCTCTGCCACCTCGGGCGTGTTGATCCGGTTGGAGGCGATCACCGGGATCGTCACCGCACCCTTCAGCCGTGCCGTCAACCAGGCGAAGGCTGCCCGTGGCACCGAGGTCGCAATCGTCGGCACCCGCGCCTCATGCCAGCCGATACCGGAGTTCAGCACCGATGCGCCAGCCGTCTGAATTGCCCGCGCCAGAAGGACCACCTCGTCCCAAGTCGAGCCATCGGGCACCAGATCGATCAATGAAATCCGGTAGATCACGATGAATTGCGGCCCCACAGCCGCGCGCACTCGCCGGACAACTTCGACCGGCAACCGCATCCGGTTGGCATAGCTGCCGCCCCAGCGATCGTCCCGGTGGTTCACATGGCGGACGAGAAATTGGTTGAGGAAATAGCCCTCGGATCCCATGATTTCGACCCCGTCATAGCCCGCTTCCTGCGCCCGCTGCGCGGCCGTCACCATGTCGGCGATCTGCTTTTCAATCCCCGCCTCGTCGAGCGCCAAGGGCACAAAGGGCGAAATCGGCGATTTCACGGCCGAGGCAGAGACACAGCCCTTGCCATAGGCGTAGCGCCCGGCATGCAGGATCTGCATGGCGATCCGCCCGCCGTCCTGATGGACGGCGTCGGTGACATTGCGGTGGTTGGCGATGTCGGCGGAACTGAACAGCCCCGCCGCCCCCGGAAACACCCCGCCTTCGGAATTGGGCGCCATGCCGCCGGTCACCATCAACCCGACGCCGCCGCGCGCCCGGGTCGCATAGAACCGCGCAACCCGCGCCCAGTCGCCATGCTCTTCCAGCCCGGTATGCATCGACCCCATCATCACCCGGTTGGGCAAAGTCACGCCCGACAAGGTGATCGGCGACAGCAAGGTGGGGTAGGGCATGGCGTCCTCCGGGTTGCGGCGATCCTGCATGGGGCGACAGGACTTGTCACCCGCGACGGTGCGTCAGTCCCGGTTGACAGCCGGCGCGACTCGGTATATTACTAAGTGGCTATATTGCTGATAGGTAATGTAATGACGGACCAACTGTCCCTGACCCTGGCTGCCCTTGCCGACCCGACCCGTCGGGCGATGTTGCTTCGACTGGCGGCAGGGGCGGCAACGGTGACTGAACTTGGCGCGCCATTCGCCCTCAGCCAACCGGCCATCTCCAAACATATCAAGGTGTTGGAAACGGCAGGTCTGATCTCTCGCAGCCGGGCGGCACAGTTTCGCCCCTGCATCCTCGAAACCGCCAAACTGGCCGAACTTGACAGCTTCATGGCGCATTTCCGCGCCATCACCGAAGGCCAACTCGACCAGCTCGAAACCTATCTTGCCCAAATCCAATCCACAGGAGAAACCAAATGACCACTGCCCCGCTGACCGTATCGCGCGTCTTCAAAGCCCCGGTGGCCCTCGTCTGGGCCGTCCACACCGATCCAAAGCATCAGGCCCAATGGCTGTCACCCGGCAATCCGGACGGCTATCAGTCGCGGATGGATTTCCGCGAGGGCGGCACGCATTTCTATGGCATGCCCGCGCCCGATGGGTCGCTGATGTATGGCATTCAGACGTTCCGCGAGATTGTGCCGCAGAAGAAAGTTGTTCTGGTGCAAAGCTTTGCCGACAAGGACGGCAATGTCGCTCCGCATCCGATGGCCCCGACCTGGCCGCAGGAAATGCTGTCGACCAATCTGTATGAGGACCTCGGCGACGGCACCACCAAGCTGTCGGTCACCTGGGAACCTCTGAACGCGACAGCGATCGAGGAAGCCACCTTTGACGGCGCACGTCCTGGCATGAAGGGCGGCTGGGACATGCAGTTCGGCCAGATCGAGGCTTATCTCGCCACGCTGTAACCGGCGCACGTCACCCCTGACAGCTTTCCGCGCTGCGCCTGACAAACGCTGCTACCGGCGAGGGAAAAGTTGGAACGCCAGTGTGACGCGACCGCAAGGAGGCGTCATGCTGCACTCCATCATCTGGATCCTTTCCTGGCTTCTGGTCATCGGCGCAATGCAGCAGGGGTATGGCGCCTGGCGCTGGATTGGTCGCAAAAGCGCCGAATCTGTCTGGTCGCCCGGCTCCAGCCTTGCCGCCCCTCAGATCGTCTTCGCCAGGCATCTGATGCTTGTCTGGCCAGGTGATGGCAGATTGGCGCTGCTGGTTTGCCTTTCGGCCGCGGCCTGGACGGGCGTGGCCTACGGCTTTGGCCGCTCGATCGGCAAAATGGCCGATCCGCATGTGATCTGACACCGTGTGATCTGACACATGGTGTGCGGCATCGTGCTGTGCCTCGGCGCGCCGATCACCTTCATCGCGCAGGCTTTCACTGACGGCATTCAGGTCCCGCGCGGTTTCGCCCGCAGCGTCGGTTCGGCCGCAGTCGGGTCCTCGGGCCACGGATGGCGCGGATACTGGCCGCGCATGTCCTTGCGGACATCGGCATAGGAACTGCGCCAAAAGCCCGGGATGTCCATCGTCACCTGGATGGGCTTCTGGCCCGGTGACAGCAGCGTCACGCGAAGCGGCAGCCGTTCGGCGCCCACCACCGGATGCACCGTCACGCCGAACATCTCTTGCAGCCGGATTTCGATGCCCGGCGTATCCCCGTCGTAGTCAATCGGCACCTTGCGGTTCAAGGGGGTGACGAATTGGGCGGGCACCAGTCGGTCCAGTGTCGCCTGCTGATCCCAGGACAGCATGGCTTTCAACGCCTCGGTCAGATCCAGTGCCCTGAGGTCGGCCTCGGTCCGCGCCTTGCCAAGCCACGGCAACAGCCAGGTCGCATCGGCAAGCAAGGCCGCGTCCGTCACCTCTGGCCAGCCGTCGCCCCGCGCCAGTTCGATCCGTGCCCGAAACCGCCGGGCTGCAGGCGTCATGGGCAGGCCAATCGCCCTGATCCCGTCAAACGCCGCCCGCGCCATCGCTTCCGGTGGCGCGTCCCAGCTGCGGTCGTCCAGCACCAGGGCACCAAAACACTCCTGACGCCGCGCCAGTACCCGGGCGTCGCGCCGGGACCATTCACACAGCTCGCGCCAGTGGAACTGATCGGCATAAAGCCCCCGCAACTCGGCCTCTGACACGGCCACTGCCTGCCGTACCCTCGCCTCCCGCGCGTCGCCGTCAAGGTCCGTCGCCACGATCAGCCGCGCGCCGGCCAAGGGGGTGCCCGGCTCCATCGCCGCGCCTTTGCCGCCCGACAATACCCAGCGTGGCAGGTCGCCCTTGCGGCGCAGGCCGATCCGGTCGGGATAGGCCAGGGCGGCCATCTCGCCCAGCGACCGGCCTGCATTGCCCTGCACCGATCTGGCCAACCGCCGCGCCTCCTGTTTGATCCGCTCCACCACAGGACGGGCCACTTGATAGGGGTGGTCGGCCTCGAACCGTCGCGGGTCGGCAATCGCCGCCAGTCGCAGCGCCAGATCGGGAGGTGCGCCGCGCAATGGATCGCGCTCGGCCATCAGGGCCGCCAGCACGGCTGCGTCTGGCCCCGACAGGGCCAGCATATGGGCCAGGCGCGGATGCAGGGGCAGGGCGGCCAGAGCGCGGCCATGGTCGGTGATCCGGTCGCCTGACAGCGCACCAAGGCTGGTCAGCAAGGCCCGGGCCTCGGCCAGCGGGCCGGATGGCGGTGGCGTCAGGAAAGGCAGGTCGCCCGCACCCCACAGCGCCAGTTCCAGGGCCAGTCCGGTCAGATCCGCCGCCTCGATCTCGGCGGGCGGATAGGCGGCAAGACCACCCTCCTCCCCCTTGGTCCACAGCCGGTAACAGGTCCCGGGCTGCACGCGGCCGGCCCGCCCGCGGCGCTGTCCGGCCTCGGCTTTGGTGACCCGTTCGGTCACCAGCCGCGACATGCCGGAATTGGGATCGAACCGGGCACGGCGAGAACGGCCGCCGTCGACCACCACCGTGATATCCGGCAAGGTCAGGCTGGTTTCGGCAATCGAGGTTGCCAGCACGACCCGCCGCCCGGTGACCGGCCCCAAAGCAGCCCGTTGGGCGGCAAACTCCATCGCGCCATAAAGCGGCAGCACGGAACAGCCCGCCAGTCCGTTCAGCAACCCTTCCACCCGCTTTATCTCACCCTCACCCGGCAGAAAGGCCAGCAGCCCGCCCGCAGGCACTTCCTCCAGCGCCTGCCGGATCAACCCTGCCATCGCCGCCTCGAACCGTTGGGTCGGGTCCAGCGGCCGGGGGAGCCACCGGGTCTCCACGGCAAACGCCCTTCCGGCCGAAGTGATCACGGGCGCATCGCCCATCAGCGCGGCGACCGGACCGGCGTCCAGCGTCGCCGACATCACCACCAGCACAAGGTCCTCGCGCAGCGCCCCACGGATTTCCAACGTGAGAGCCAGCCCGAGATCGGCATTCAGGCTGCGTTCATGAAATTCGTCGAAAATGACGCAGCCCACACCCTCCAGCCCCGGATCGGCCTGGATCATCCGGGTCAGGATGCCCTCGGTCACCACTTCAACCCGGGTATCGCGCCCAACCTTGGCCTCGCCGCGAATGCGGTAGCCGACGGTCTGGCCAACGCTCTGGCCCAGGATTTCGGCCATCCGCTCCGCCGCCGCCCGTGCCGCCAGACGGCGCGGTTCCAGCATCAGGATCCGCCCGGTGATCAAGCCCGAGGCGAGCAGGTCGAGGGGCACCAGCGTTGTCTTGCCTGCCCCCGGTGGCGCCTGCAGCACCGCCATGCCGCGTGTCGCCACAGCATGGCGCAGGTCGGGCAGGGCGTCGGTGATTGGCAGGTTCGGGAACATCCGACCTTATCGCCACAACCCCGGGCCCCGCGCAACCCTGACCGGCGCACTCTTGCGTCGCACCGCCGCGCATTTCCTTGTCGCCCCCCCCACCCTTGTCTCATCCGGGTCAGCGGCCTAGGTCTGCGTTACCCCCACAGGAGAATGCCCATGCCTGTCACCGCCCGCACTCTCGTCCTCGTCGCCCGACCGGTGGGCAAGCCGCAGCAAAGCGATTTCCGGCTGGAGATGGCGACGCTGCCCGACCCCGCTTCGGGCGAAGTGCTGTTGCAGACGCTCTACCTGTCGCTTGACCCCTATATGCGCGGCCGGATGTCTGACGCGCCATCCTATGCCGCCCCGACCACGATCGGCGAGCCGCCGCCAAGCGAGGTGGTGGCGCGGGTACTGCAGTCGGGCGATCCCGGTTTTTTGCCCGGTGACATCGTGGTCGTGCATGACTTCTGGCGCGATCACGCCATCCGCAAGGCCACCGCGCTGCGCAAGCTGAACCCCGATCTGGCTCCCATTCAAACCGCACTGGGGGTGATGGGCATGCCGGGGCTCACCGCCTATGGCGGGCTGAAACATATCGGCAAGGTGAAGCCGGGCGAGACGGTCGTGGTCGGCGCAGCCTCCGGCGCGGTGGGCGGTCTGGTCGGCCAGATCGCCCGGCTGTCCGGCGCGCGGGCGGTAGGCGTGGCGGGCGGTGCCGAAAAATGCGCCTATGTGAAGGGGGAGTTGGGATTTGATGCTTGTATCGATCGCAACGATCCTGACATGGCGGCGCAGCTGAAAGCGGCTTGCCCGGACGGTGTCGATGTCTATTTCGAACTGACCGGCGGCGCAATCTTCAACGCGGCCCTGCCGTTGTTAAACCCGTTTGGCCGGGTGCCGGTCTGTGGCACCATCGCCGGCTACAACGCCACAGACCTGCCGCCCGGCCCGGACCGCTCTCCCCTGTTGATGCGGAGCATCCTGACCCGCAGCCTGACCTTCCGCGGTTTCATCGTCAGCGAATTCGCCGCCGACGCTGACGAGTTTCACCGCAAAATGGCCCACTGGCTCGCCTCGGGCGCAGTGAAATACCGTGAGGATGTGACGGACGGTCTGGACAACATGGTGGCCACATTCATCGGCATGCTGGAAGGGAAGAATTTCGGCAAAACCCTGATCAAGCTGTCCGATTGACAGCCTTGGCCCCGGCGCCAGGCTGCAATACCAACCCATGCCGGCTGGCCCGATCAAGATTGGGCGGACGATCTGCCGGCCTCCCGGCAAGCGCTGTCGCAAAAACCTGATGCGGCGGGGTTGACCGCTTGACGCGGGCGGCGATTCCCCCTAAACGCCACAAATCGAATTTGGGCACAGCCTGCGGGCGTGGGCCTTTGGTCTGACATACGAAGGAATACCAAGATGTCGCGCGTTTGCGAACTTACGGGCAAGGGCCCGATGTCTGGCAACAAAGTCAGCCATGCCAACAACAAGACCCGCCGGCGCTTCTTGCCGAACCTGAACGAAGTGACCCTGATGTCGGACGTTCTGGGCCAGTCGTTCAAGCTGAAGATCTCGGCCCATGCCCTGCGCTCGGTCGACCATCGTGGCGGTCTGGATGCGTTTCTGGCCAAGGCCAATGACGACGAACTGTCGCCGGCGGCTGCCAAGATCAAGAAAGACATCTCCAAGGCATCGGCTGCGGCCTGATCTTTGTTAGACGAACGGACCGGGCCCCACCGCATCGCGGCTGGGGCCTTTCTGTTGCGCCATCTTGTCGCGATTGCGGGTGTCGATCGAGACGGCTAAGCAGGACCATGATCAGACTTCGCCCCCTGTTCGCGCTGCTCCTGTCGCTCGCCCTGCTCTGGGGGTCGGTTGTCGAAGCTGTGGCGCGCAGTGAAATGGCCGGGGTCACCGATCAGGTGCTCTGCGGTGGTGCCGTTGCGGTGACGCTGACTGTTGATCCCAACGGCTCGCCCGTCAAACCCCATGCCTGCCTGCATTGCCTCTGCGCCGGGGTTGCAGCCGTGACGGTGATCCCGGTTGCTCTCTCTGCTCCTGCGCAAGGCCACCGCATGGTCGACCTTGTCCGATTCAGTGCCATTGCTGTCCAGACACCAGTCCTGATGCCCCGGGCCCGCGCCCCACCCATGGGACCCTGACCGCAGCCTTCCCGCGTTCAACCCTATGAGGTAATTATGAAATCCATCCTGAAACTCGCCAGCCTACTGGTGGTCCTTCTAGCCCTGCCGGCCGTTGCCCATGAGGGCATTCACATTCACGACCCCTATGCGCGGGTGATCGGCCCGTCGGGCGTCGTGTTCTTCATGATCGACAATCAGGAGCATGTCGACGATACGCTGCTGTCGGTCACCTCGACCACTGCCACGGCTATGCTGATGAATGACACTGCGGATGCCAATGGCGTCATGAAGATGTCGATGGTTCCGGACGGCTTTGTCGTCAAGGCCGGGCAAACCCGGCTGCTGACCAATGTCTCGGACCACGTCATGCTGTCCGCCTTCACGTCAAAACCGAAACCCGGTGACACGATCGAGATCATCCTGACCTTCCGCAATGTCGGCGATGTCAAGCTGACGGTGCCGGTCGACAACGCTCGGCGCAGCGATCCGACGATGGGTCCAACGCAATATGATGCCAAAAGCGCCGCGATGCACTGACCATGGGCCGTCTGACGCTGGCCAAGACCGGCCGGATGGCCCATCGTGCCAGCGTCAGAAACCGCTCTGTGAAGGGACCCGATGCCGCAAGCCCCCAGCCCGCGCAGCCGCCTGCGCCGCCTGCATGACAAGGCCGCCTACGATCCCGCCACGATCCATGCGATCCTTGACGCCCAACCCCTTGCCCATATCGGCCATCTGGTGAACGGCGCCCCCATCGTCACCCCGACCTTGCAATGGCGCGAGGGCGACCGGGTTTACTGGCATGGCTCCTCTGCCAGCCGGATGATCCGCGCCGCGGCCGGCCAACCGGTCAGCCTGACCGTCACCGTGCTGGACGGATTGGTGCTGGCCCGTTCAGGGCTGGAGCATTCGGTGAATTTCCGTTCGGTGATGGTGTTTGGCACCGCCGAACTGGTCAGCGACCCTGCCACAAGGGCCCGGCATCTGGAAACCATGATCGAACAGATGTTCCCGGCCCGCTGGCCGCAACTGCGCCCGATGACCAAACTAGAGTTGAAGGCCACCGCCGTGCTGTCGCTGCCACTGGCTGAGGCCTCGGCCAAGATTGGCACTGGCATGGCCACCGATCCGCCCGAAGATATGGATTGGCCAGTATGGGCCGGGCTGGTACCGATCCGACAAGTGCTTGACCCGGCCGAGCCTGACGGCACGCCGCTTGGTCCGGTCCCGGTGGTCAGGCGATTTTAGCCGGCGCAGTAGGCTTCGGCCTTCTGGCCAAACGCGGTGTAGCGCGCCCAGAATGCATCGTCATTGCGGGACTTCGACATCCGGACCTGTTGGGCCTTGTCAGGATCCCTGAAAAACGCGGCGGCGCGCCGTTGATCGGCGCCCGGCAGCGTCACGTCGGCAACCTGCTGGATGCAGGAACACAGCGCAGAACTCGCCGCCGACCGATGCGACTGCATGCAAGCCGCCCCGATCGGACCCGCTGCAACTGCTGAGCCCACAAAGATCAGCCCCAATGCGGTAAAGCCCGTCCACAGGATTTTCTTGGTCATAAACTGTCCTCAACAACACTCTGGTGCCCATGGCTGCGAAGGTTTCGCGCCACGGATCATTTTCTTCCTGACACTATCGCCAATCTTGCAAGATTTTTCAAGATATTAAGGCAATCTCTTCAAGTTACTTGGGATTGTGGCGGCAAGCGCTACAATCTGTGGTCGCGGGCGGCACATGCCCAAATTGTTGCGCTTGCGAACCCTGGGCCGGTCGGTGGCTCGTATCGCCCTGGCCAGAGTTGTCACGCTGAGCCCGCCCAGGTGATTCTCTTCTGCCCACGGCTGGCGGATTACACATCCAAATGCCGTCGCCGGCTGCGCTCTGCCGGATGTTGCGGACGAGTTCAGTACCGGCCAATTTCACCGGTTCCACACAAGAATCCGCCCCCTTTCGCGGCTGCGATCTTCACGCTATACGCGGGCGCATGACCCAGCTTGACCTCATCCGCAACTTCTCCATCGTGGCCCATATCGACCACGGCAAATCCACCCTCGCCGACCGGTTGATCCAGTCGACCGGCACGGTCAAGGACCGCGACATGAAGGCCCAGCTCCTGGACAGCATGGACATTGAACGCGAGCGTGGCATCACCATCAAGGCCAACACGGTGCGGATCGATTACAAGGCCAAGGATGGCAAGACCTACCTGCTGAACCTGATCGACACCCCCGGCCATGTCGACTTCGGCTATGAGGTCAGCCGTTCCATGCGCGCCGTCGAAGGCTCCTTGCTGGTGGTCGATGCCTCGCAAGGGGTGGAGGCGCAGACCCTCGCCAATGTCTATCAGGCCCTCGATGCCGGGCATGAGATTGTCCCGGTCCTGAACAAGATCGACCTGCCCGCCGCTGAACCCGACCGGGTTCGCCAGCAGATCGAGGATGTCATCGGGCTGGACGCCTCTGACGCCGTGCTGATTTCGGCCAAATCCGGCCTCGGCATCCCTGACGTGCTGGAAGCGATCGTGACCCGCCTGCCGCCGCCGAAAGGCGACCGCAATGCACCGTTGAAGGCCATGCTGGTCGACAGCTGGTATGATGCCTATCTCGGCGTCGTCGTGATGATCCGCGTCATGGACGGCGTGGTGAAAAAAGGCGACCGCATCCGCATGATGCAGACCAACGCGGTCTATGGCATTGAAAAGCTGGCCGTCCTGCGGCCGCAGATGGTTGACATCCCGGAACTCGGCCCCGGCGAAATCGGCATCTTCACCGCCCAGATCAAGCAGGTCCGCGACACCCGCGTCGGCGACACCGTCACCCATGAACGCAAGGGCTGCGCCGAACCCTTGCCCGGCTTCAAACCCGCCCAGCCCGTGGTGTTCTGCGGCCTCTTCCCGGTCGACGCCGCCCAGTTCGAAGACCTGCGGGACGCCATCGAAAAGCTCTCCCTCAACGACGCCTCCTTCTCGACCGAGATGGAAACCTCCGCTGCCCTCGGTTTCGGCTTCCGCTGCGGCTTTCTCGGCCTGCTGCACCTCGAGGTCATCCGCGACCGGCTCGAACGCGAGTACAACCTCGAACTGATCACCACCGCCCCCTCGGTCGTCTTTCACCTGTTCATGAAGGACGGCGAGGTGCGCGATCTGCACAACCCCGCCGACATGCCCGACCTCACCTATATCGACCACATCGAAGAGCCGCGCATCAAGGCCACCATCATGGTGCCCGACGACTACCTCGGCGATATCCTGAAACTCTGCCAGGACCGCCGCGGCATCCAGCTTGACCTCAGCTACGCCGGCGCGCGCGCCATGGTGGTCTATGACCTGCCCCTGGCCGAAGTGGTGTTCGATTTCTACGACCGCCTGAAATCGGTGTCGCAGGGCTATGCCAGCTTTGATTATCAACTGGCCGAATACCGTGAGGATTTTCTGGTCAAGATGTCGATCCTCGTGAATGAGGAACCGGTCGACGCCCTGTCGATGATGGTCCACCGCGACCGCGCCGACATGCGCGGCCGCGCCATGGTCGAAAAGCTGAAAGAGCTGATCCCCCGCCACATGTTCAAGATCCCGATCCAGGCAGCCATCGGCGGCCGCGTGATCGCCCGCGAGACCCTGTCTGCGATGCGCAAGGACGTGACCGCCAAATGCTACGGCGGGGATGCGTCACGCAAGCGCAAGCTGCTCGACAAGCAGAAAGAGGGCAAGAAGCGGATGCGCCAGTTCGGGAAGGTGGAGATTCCGCAGGAGGCGTTTATTTCGGCGCTGAAGATGGATGGGTAAATCACTTGACTTGTCGCTCTAAGTGCTCAGCAAGACGTAGGTCGGGCGACAGCCCGACTCTCCTGGCGCAGCGCCAAGTCGGGCTATCGCCCGACCTACGCCCATCCTCCAAGTCTTCCCACCCTGTGCTACCCTCTCCTTGACCGCTCAAAGCTCCTGTCGTTTTGGAGGGACGGAGAGCGTTGCCACAACTCCCTCGCAGCAAGCCGTAGGTCGGGCGACAGCCCGACTCTCCTCGCGACGTGCCAGGTCGGGCTATCGCCCGACCTACGGTGCCGCACCCATGGCAAGGGTGGAGCAATCCATCGTGCGAGATCCGCCACGCCGTGTCCTCAAGACAAGACCGTAGATCGGGGCAATGACCCGACTCGGGTGTTAAGAGGAATTGCCCAAGAACGGGTTAATTTCATGTGTCTAACATATTGATTGCAAACGAAATCATAAACTGTCCAGATCTTGACGCCCCTCCGCCGCACCAAACCCGGTCTGAGTGCCGATGCCCGAATTTCTGGCTGATCCCGGACGACAGTTCAGTCCCGACGTTGCAGCAGTTTGGCAAGGGCGATGAGCTCGTCCTGACGGATCTCATGGCCGCCGTCCTGCAGGGTTAGGGTGACCTTGGCCTGTTGCCGCCTATAGTAGCCACTCAATGCTTCGGTCAGGGGCAGCGGGCAGATCGGATCACGCCTGCCCCCAGTGATCAGAACCTCACAGCCAGCCAGACCGGGCTGATCGTCGGGCGTCCAAGGGATCAGAGGATGTAACAGGGCGATACGGTCGAAAAGCTGCGGTTGCAGGAAGGACACCGCCGCAAGGATGTTGGCGCCGTTGGAATACCCCAGGGCATAGACCGCCGCGCCCGGATTGGCCTCGCGGTGAGCCGCAATGAAGCCCGCCATCCTGGCGCTGCGGCGGGCAAGGTCGGCCATGTCATAGACCCCCTCACCGGTGCGACGAAAGTATCGGTTGGCACCATGTTCGGATAGGTCTCCGCGCGGGGCAATCAGGCCGGCTTCCGGCAGCAGGTCATGGACAAGGCCCGCGAACTGGCGTTCATCGCCACCGGTGCCGTGAAAGGCAAAGACCAGCGGGGCATCCTTGGCAGGTTTGGTGATCAGGGCGTGATAGGCAGTCAGGGACATTTGTGATCTCCGGAGGATGGGTGCCTCGAACCGAAGCGGGCCGTAGGCTCGGATGGCATGGATCAGTCGGCGATGGGCGGCAGGTACTCTTCGATCTGAGCGCGCAGCTTTTCATGCTGCGTCGGCAGTTTCAGCGCTTCACCCAGATGGGCCAAGTCTTCATCGCGATCAAAGCCCGGCTCAGCGGTGGCCACTTCAAACAGCACGCCGCCCGGGGTGCGGAAATAGATCGCCCAGAAGTAGTCACGGTCGATCACCGGGGTCACCTGATATCCGGTGTCCATCAGCGCCTTGCGGACCTCTAGCTGCTGGGCGCGGTTGGCGACCGAAAACGCCAGATGGTGGACCGAACCCGCGCCCTGGCGACCTGACGGCAGGCCGGGCTGAACGTCGATATCGACGATATCCGCGCCATTGCCGCCGGTGACGCCGTAGCGCGTCACGCTGCCGTCGCTGGCCAGTTCTTGATAACCCATGAAGTTGAGCAACTCCGCCGTCGCATTGCCGTTGCGCAGACGCAGGGTCACGCCCTGGAACCCGCGCACCGCATCAGCGTTGCTGACGCCGCCACCCGTCCAGCCTTCACGGTCATCGCCATCTGACTCGACCAGTGCAAAGCCGTCGCCGTCCGGCCCCTTGAAGCGCAAGGTCTGATCGCCAAAGCGCCCGGTCTCGGCCAGCCCGGTCACACCGTGGTTGCCGAGCCGCTCTTTCCAATAACCGAGCGAGCCTTTAGGGACCGAAAAATGGGTCTCACCCACTTCACCTGTACCCGCCACACCACGCCCGGCCCCGCGAAACGGGAAATAGGTCATCACCGAGCCGGGCGTGCCCTTTTCGTCGCCATAGTACAGGTGATAGGTGTCCGGGCTGTCAAAGTTGACCGTCTTCTTGACCCGGCGCAGGCCGAGCGTTTTGGTGAAGAAGTTGTTGTTGTCCTGGGCGCTCGACGCAATCGAGGTCACGTGGTGCAGCCCGTTGATGGCTAGGGTCATGTCGCTCTCCTGATGGCCGCCTTGGGCCTCTGAATTCCTGATCCCAAGATGGGGTGAGGCCATCACTTCGAGAATGGCAATAAATTTGACTTCTCTATTCCACCTGGTGCAATAATCGGGAATGTCTGACATCCCTGCGATCAAAGTCTTTCTTGCCGTCGCAGAGCATCGCAGCTTTGTCTCCGCCGCGCGCCATCTGATGATGACGCCGCCTGCCGTCACTCGGGCGGTTGGCGCGTTGGAGGATCAATTGGGCGTGCAATTGTTGCTGCGGACCACGCGGCAGGTGTCGCTGACCTCGGCTGGGGCTGCCTATGCGGCACGAGTCGCGCCGCTGATTGCCGGGCTGGCGGCAGCTGCCGAGGATTTGCGCGCCGAGCAGGGCCAGGCCCGGGGGCTGATCCGGATCAATGCGCCGATGTCGATGGGTGAGCGGATGCTGCCGGATGTGATATCGCAATTCCGCACGCTGTTCCCGCAGGTGACCCTGGCGCTCAGCCTGACTGACCGCTTGATTGATGTTGTGGCCGAAAATGTCGATCTGGCGATCCGGATTTCCGGGCAGCCGAAGGACAAGCTGACGATCTGGCGCAAGATTGCCAGGGTGACGCGGATCTTCGTGGCTTCTCCCGGTTACCTTGCCAGCCATGACCCGCCGGTCAGCGCCGAGGATCTGACCAGCCATTGCCTGCTGGCCTATGATGCCGATGCCGGGCCGGAGACCTGGGACCTGACCAACGGGGCCAAGCGTCGGCGCGTGACGGCCGGGGATGCGCTGTCCAGCAACAACGGCGACCTGATTGCGCAACTGGCGGTCAATGGCGAGGGGATCGCGATGTTGCCGCGTTTCATCGTTACGGACGACCTGAAGGCGGGCAAGTTGCAACAGGTGCTGCACGACTGGCTGCCACCGCAACTTTGGCTGACGTTGTACTACCCGCCCTATGAACGGCTGCCGATGCGGCTGGTGACCTTCTCGGACTTTTTCGAGACATACGTGACAGAAGCGAAACCGGTTTGACGCCAAGCTGTCACTCTTGCAGCAACAGATCCTCGATCAAGGCGACCCGAGATGGCAGCAGTTCAGCCTGGCCACGCGATTCCACATTGAGCCGCACCACCGGCTCGGTGTTCGAGGACCGCAAATTGAAACGCCAATCGCCAAGTTCCAGGCTGAGCCCGTCGGTCTCATCCACATTCGTCGCCTGGGGTTCATGGATTGCGCGAACCCGCGCAATGGCGGCGGCTGGGTTGGTCAGGTGGTAGTTGATCTCACCTGACGAGGGGAAGGCCAGTTTGCGGCCCGCGACCAGATCTGCCAGCGACGTCAGGCGGCGGCTGATCAGTTCGACAATCAACAGCCACGGGACCATGCCGGAATCGCAATAGACGAAGTCGCGGAAATAGTGGTGCGCCGACATTTCACCACCATAGACCGCACCGGTGTCGCGCATCACTTGTTTGACAAAGGCGTGTCCGGTTCGGGCCTGAACCGCGACCCCGCCAGCCGCCGCCACGACATCGCGGGTGTTCCAGACTACCCTTGGGTCATGGACAATCTTTGCCCCGGCTTCCTTGGCCAGAAAAATCTCTGCCAGAAGCCCGACGATATATTCGCCATCGATGAACGCACCGGTGTGGTCGAAAAAGAAACAGCGGTCGAAATCGCCGTCCCAGGCCACAGCCAGGTCTGCCCCGGCCGCGACCACCGAAGCAGCGGTCGGCGGGCGGTTTTCCGGCAACAAAGGGTTGGGGATGCCGTGCGGGAAACTGCTATCGGGCTCATGGTACATCCGAACGAATTTCAATGGGGAGCCCAGCCTCTCCAGCCCGGCCGCGATGGCATCGAACGTCGGACCAGCGGTGCCATTGCCGGCATTGACCAGAATGGTCAGCGGTGCGAGGGCGGCGATGTCGACAAAGGACAACACGGTTTCGACATAGGCCGAGCGGGCCTGAACCGAGACATCCCGGTGCTGTCCACCGATCTGGGCCGGGCCGAAATTGTCAGCCTCTGCCAGAGTCCGGATCGCGGTGAGACCGGAAGCAGCATCCAGCGGGGCTGAGCCTTTACGAACCATCTTCATGCCATTGTAGTCGATGGGATTGTGTGAGGCGGTGACGGTAATGCCGCCATCCGCGCCGAAATGGGTATTGGCGTGGTACATTTCCTCGGTGCCCGCCAGTCCCAGATCGAGCACCTCGGCGCCCTCGGCCAACATCGCGGCAGTCACCGCTTCAGCCAACACCTGCGAAGACGCCCGGCAATCGCGTCCGATCACCACCTTTTTGGCACCTAGGGCGCGAACAAAGGCCCGGCCAACGCGGTAGGCGATCTTCTCGTCCAGATCGACGCCCAGCCGTCCGCGAATATCGTAGGCTTTGAAACAGGTCAGAGTCATCGGGTCGGTTCCTGCGGCTTGGTTTGAATTTGCGTTGCGGACGGCTAACCCTAGGGCAAAGCTTCAGTCCGGACCAGCGTTGCCAAGAATGGCCTGGTCGGTCAGGCTTGCTTCAGGCGGTTCCGGCGCTTTAGATGGCAGGCGGGTTTCTGCGATGGCCCGGCGCCTGCGGAGTATGTCTTGACCGATACAAGTGCCAATACGCCCGACGCGCAGGTCGCCCGGGCCTTGACGGCGCTGCGGGCGCGCTGCAGTTCGACGGGCCAGCCCTCAACGGTCAGCATCTGGTGCCCGGCATCTTTCTTGTCCATCGACCCGGGCGCGAGCGACGCTGTTCATGTCCGGACCCGGCCAGGGGAATTGATCTCGATTGGTCTGAAAATGTCCGGCCCCGGTCGGTGGCTGACATTGAATCTGGGGCTTGGCGGTGTGGGCCTTTCAAACCGCAAGGTCATCGGGTTTGCCTGCAAATTCGACGCATCCGAAGCGATGTCGTTGCAGGTCAGTCTCAGGTCGGGGGTCAACGGCGGACTTCGGGATGGCTTTTTTGCCAAGCCAGTTCGCGCAGACACGCAAACCTCGGTGCATCTGGACATGATGGAACTGGACGGACGTCCGGAGATCTCCGCAACCGCGCCTTGGCGTGAATTGGTGGTATTCTTCGAGCGGCAGTCGGTCGACTTCGTTTTCCACGACCTTCGGGTTTTCATTCTTTGATCGGACCACCAGTTTCGCCTATCCCTTTGCCCCTTGGCTGCGGGCATAGACGTCCTCGTAACGGATGATGTCGTCCTCGCCGAGATAGCTGCCGGTC
>JBDTQR010000015.1:0-37172 GCA_039932095.1 bacterium
GCCCCCGATTCCGGTGCCGCCGAGGAAGAGCTGGCCGTCGCCTATTCCGACGAACATCTGGAAATCGGTTTCAACGCCAAATACTTGCTGGAAATCGCGGGTCAGGTTGACCGTGAGAATGCCGTGTTCATGTTCAACTCTTCCGGTGATCCGACCTTGATGCGCGAAGGCAACGACATGTCTGCGATCTATGTCGTCATGCCGATGCGTGTCTGATCCGGTCCTTGTGGGCAGTCTCGGCCTGACCACGCTGTCCCTGTCGCATTTCCGCAGCCACCGCAGCGCTGATCTGGCCTTTGACGGCCGTCCTGTCGCGATCGTCGGCCCGAATGGTGCCGGCAAGACCAACATCCTTGAGGCAGTGTCGCTGCTCTCCCCGGGGCGCGGTTTCCGCCGGGCAGCGAGCGAGGACATCGCCCGCAAGCCGGAATCCGTCGGTTGGAAAATTCGCGCCGATCTGACCACCCCGGACGGCCAGCACGATGTGGAAACCTGGGCCGATGCCAGCGACGCCCGTATGGTCCGGATCGACGGCAAGATCGCCACGCAAACCGCCCTGGGGCGTCTGCTCAGGGTGTTGTGGTTGGTCCCGGCGATGGACCGCCTGTGGATTGAGGCCCCGGAAGGTCGGCGCCGTTTCCTCGACCGGATGACGCTCAGCTTCCGGCCCGATCATGGCGAAGCGGTGCTGACCTATGACAAGGCGATGCGGGATCGCAACCGGCTGCTCAAGGATCAAGTCACTGATCCACATTGGTATTCCGCCCTCGAATCCCAAATGGTTGGCGCTGCTGAGGTCATCACCGCCAACCGCCAACACGGCCTGCAACGGCTCGCGCAGGCTCAGGACAATGCCGAAACCGCTTTCCCCCGCGCCGATCTGGCCCTGTCGCACCCCGAACCTGACCCCGGTGATCTGGCCCAGGCGCTCGCCACCACACGTCGCCGCGATATGGCCGCTGGGCGCACCCTGTTCGGCCCCCACCGCATCGATCTGACTGCCATCTACACCACCAAAGCCACCCCCGCCGACCAATGTTCGACTGGGGAGCAGAAGGCCCTGCTGATCAGCCTGATCCTCGCCAATGCCCGTGCCCTGACGGACGACATAGGCGCCGCCCCGATCCTGCTGCTTGATGAGGTGGCCGCCCATCTCGACCAGCACCGCCGCGCTGCGCTCTATGACGAAATCTACGCGCTGGGGGCACAAGCCATCATGACCGGCACCGAGGCCGGCCTGTTTGACAGCCTTGGCCCGCGCGGTCAGTACTTCACCGTCGCCGATCATGACGGCCTGAGCAGGATAGAGTCATGACCCACAAAAGGGCCGCGCTGATCACACTCGGCCCCAAAGACTGCGCCGTCAATCTACCGCGCCCTTGACGGCATGCGGCAAAGCGTTGAAAAGCCCGAAGAAGCTGGTGACGGCCTTGAGTGGGAGATGGCAATGAACCCGTTCTGGTCATGGGGCAAAGATCGCAGCCTGAGGCGTGCAAATGCCGATTGAGGTTATCGACGAATGGCGGTTGTCGGCCGCCGACGATGGTGCAATCGCGGATCTGTTGGCGCGCTGTTTCGATACGGATTTCGGCGGCCGCAGCTTTTTCATCCAGCACCATCACCTGCGTCTGGTGCTGCGCGAAGAAGGGCAGATCGTCGGCCACATCGCGATGGTTCTGCGCGCCGTGCAGCTGGGCGACAGCCTTGTCACGATCGCGGGGCTGGCCGAAGTGGCGACTGATCCCGATCATCGCGGCAAGGGCATCGCCGCAGACCTGCTGCAGGCCGCGATCGTCGAGGCCAGGTCCAGCCCGGCGGAATTCCTGCTGCTGTTCGGTCAGGCCAAGCTCTATGCCGCCGCCGGGTTTCGCCGGGTCGGCAACCGGATGGCTCAGATCATCACCACCGGCAGCCGGGCTGGCCGCGTCATTCGGGGTGACAACGACCACCTGATGATCCTGCCGTTGGGCGACCGGCCGTGGCCGGATGCGGCGCTGCTGGATCTGCGCGGGCCGGTGTTCTGAGATGACCATCACGCTTTGGCAGCTGTTGGTCTATGCCGCGGGCATGGCGGCGCTTTGGGCGGTGCCCGGGCCGGTCTGGGTGGCTCTGCTGGCACGGTCGCTGTCGGGTGGCTTTGCCGCAGCCTGGCCCATGGCGGTGGGCGTGGTGCTGGGCGATCTGATGTGGCCCGCTGTTGCGATCTTCGGGCTTAGCTGGATCGTGTCGGTCTATGGCGGTTTCCTGCATCTGCTGAAGATCGTGGCCGCCATCACCTTCGTCGGCATGGGCATCTTGCTGATCCGCAAATCCGGCACATTGTCTGGTGCCGACAGTCGTCTGACCAGGCCGGGCCGTCTGGCGGGCTTTACGACAGGCATTGCGGCCGTAATCGGCAACCCCAAGGCCATCCTGTTCTACATGGGCGTGCTACCCGGTTTCTTTGATCTGTCGCGCCTGAACGGGCCTGATACAGTGGCCATTCTGGCGGTGTCGGCGGCGGTCCCGCTGGCTGGAAACCTCGCTCTTGCATTCTTCCTTGGCAAGGCCCGCGCCCTGTTGTCCTCACCAACGCGGGTCCGCAACCTGAACCGGTTTTCCGGCGGATTGCTTATCCTTGTCGGCAGCGTCATCGCCCTCAGCTAACCACCAAATATTGTGTCCAAGGCGTGACATTCCCCCCCTGAACCGCTATAAATCGCGGGCAATTCAAGGGATAATGTACCTATGGCTGATGAGCCCAAGAAGACCGAAAGCTACGGCGCGGATTCCATCAAAGTTCTCAAGGGGTTGGATGCGGTTCGCAAACGTCCCGGCATGTATATCGGCGACACTGACGATGGGTCGGGCCTGCATCACATGGTGTATGAAGTTGTCGACAACGGTATTGATGAGGCTTTGGCCGGACATGCCACCGCCGTCTCGGTGAAAATCCACGCAGACAGCTCGGTTTCGGTGCGCGACAATGGCCGTGGCATCCCAGTTGGCATCCATCAGGAAGAGGGCGTTTCGGCGGCCGAGGTCATCATGACCCAGCTTCATGCGGGCGGCAAATTCAACAACACCGATGACAGCGGCAACGCGTACAAGGTCTCGGGTGGTTTGCACGGAGTCGGGGTTTCGGTGGTCAATGCGCTGTCGGAATGGCTGGAGCTGACGGTTTGGCGCGACGACATCGAATACAGTGCCCGGTTCGAAAACGGTGATTGTGTGGTCCATGTCCATCCGGTTGGCCCGGCGCCGGGGATGACGGGAACCGAGGTCCGCTTTCTCGCCTCGGCCAAGACCAACCTGCCGACCGGCACGTTTTCCAACCTCGAGTATCAGTTCAAGACGCTGGAACATCGGCTGCGTGAACTGGCCTTCCTCAACTCCGGCGTCCGCATCATCATCGAGGATGAACGCCCGGCCGAGCCCTTGAAGACCGAGCTGTTCTATGAAGGCGGCGTCAAGGAATTCGTCAAATACATCGACCGGTCCAAGACTTCGATCATGGCCGAACCGATTTACATGATCGGCGAAAAGAATGGCATCGGGGTCGAGGTGGCGATGTGGTGGAACGACAGCTACCACGAAAACGTCCTACCCTTCACCAACAACATCCCGCAGCGCGACGGTGGCTCGCATCTGGCGGGCTTTCGCGGCGCATTGACCCGGACGATCAACAATTATTCGCAAACCTCAGGGATTGCGAAGCGTGAGAAGGTCGATTTCACCGGCGATGACGCGCGTGAGGGTCTGACCTGTGTGTTGTCGGTCAAGGTGCCGGACCCGAAATTTTCCAGCCAGACCAAGGACAAGCTGGTGTCGTCCGAAGTCAGGCCCGCTGTCGAAAACCTGGTGAACGAAAAGCTGGCGGAGTGGTTCGAAGAAAATCCCGCCAATGCCAAGATCATCGTTGGCAAGATCATCGAGGCCGCCCTGGCCCGCGAAGCCGCCCGCAAGGCCCGCGACCTGACCCGGCGCAAGACCGCGCTGGACGTGTCGAACCTGCCCGGCAAACTGGCTGATTGTCAGGAGAAGGATGCGTCAAAGGCCGAGATCTTCCTCGTCGAGGGCGATTCCGCCGGTGGCTCCGCCAAGCAGGGCCGCAGCCGGTCCAACCAGGCGGTGCTGCCCCTGCGCGGGAAGATCCTGAACGTCGAGCGGGCGCGGTTTGACCGGATGCTGGGGTCTCAGGAGATCGGCACGCTGATCACCGCGCTGGGTACCGGGATTGGTCGGGATGAGTTCGATATCAAGAAGTTGCGCTACCACAAGGTCGTCATCATGACCGATGCCGATGTCGACGGCGCGCATATCCGGACCCTGCTGCTGACCTTCTTCTTCCGCCAGATGCCAGAGCTGATCGAGGGCGGCTATCTCTATATCGCCCAACCGCCGCTGTACAAAGTAGCGCGCGGGAAGTCTGAAGTCTATCTGAAGGATCAGGCTGCCTTGGAGGATTACCTGATTGAGATGGGTGTCGACGGTGCCGTCTTGCGCCTGCAGACCGGCGAAGAGATCGCCGGGGCCGACCTTGCCCGCGTGATCGACGGCGCCCGGCAGTTCCGCCGGATTCTGGACGCCTTTCCAACCCACTATCCGCGCGGCATTCTGGAACAGGCGGCATTGGCTGGGGCATTCGATCCCGGTCGGGCCGATGGCGATTTGCAGAACGTGGCCGATACCGTGGCGATGCGGCTGAACCTGATTGCAGAGGAATACGAAAAGGGCTGGTCTGGCCGGATCACCCAGGATCACGGCATCCGGCTTTCCCGCGTGCTGCGCGGTGTCGAAGAATTGCGGACACTGGACGGGGCTGTCTTGCGGTCGGGCGAGGCGCGGCGGTTGTCGGCGATTTCCTCGCAAACCCGCGATGTCTACACCGACCCGGCGAGGATGGTCCGCAAAGACCGCGAGCAGATGGTGCATGGGCCGATTGATCTGTTGAAGACGATCCTTGCTGAAGGCGAGAAAGGGCTGTCGTTGCAGCGCTACAAGGGGTTGGGCGAAATGAACCCGGAACAGCTGTGGGAAACCACGCTAGACCCCGAGGCGCGCACCCTGTTGCAGGTCAAGATCGATGATCTGGCAGAGGCAGATGATATCTTCACCAAGCTGATGGGTGATGTGGTGGAGCCGCGGCGCGAGTTCATTCAGGCCAATGCGTTGAGTGTGGAACATCTGGACATCTGACGGAGGTCGTCATGCGGGCTTTGGTGCTTGAGGAAAAGGGTCGGCTGTCACTGCGGGACATCGACCTTGGTGGCGCTTTGGGGCCGCATGATGTGCGGATCAAGACCCATACTGTCGGGATCTGCGGCTCGGATGTGCATTACTTTACCCACGGCAAGATCGGGCCGTTTGTGGTGACCGCGCCGATGGTGCTGGGGCATGAGGCGGCTGGGACGGTGATCGAGGTTGGCAGCGCGGTGCAGGATCTGAAGACCGGCGACCGGGTCTGCATGGAGCCGGGAGTGCCGGATCCGAACTCGCGGGCGGCGAAGCTGGGGATTTACAACGTCGATCCGGCCGTCAGGTTCTGGGCGACGCCGCCAATCCATGGCTGTCTTGCACCGGAAGTCGTCCACCCCGCCCGCTATACCTTTCGTCTGCCCGATACTGTCAGCTTTGCCGAGGGGGCGATGGTGGAGCCGTTTGCAATCGGGATGCAGGCGGCTTTGCGGGCGCGGATCCAGCCGGGCGATGTCGGGGTGGTCACCGGGGCCGGGCCGATTGGCATGATGGTGGCTTTGGCAGCGCTCGCCGGGGGGTGCGCGCGGGTATTGGTCAGCGATGTGGCGCAACCGAAGCTGGACATCATTGCAAGGTATCCGGGGATTGAGGTGGTCAATCTGAAGGCGCAGTCGGCGCGCGACAGGGTGGCCGGGATGACCGGGGGTTGGGGGGCCGATGTGGTCTTTGAATGCTCGGGCAATGCGCGGGCTATCCTCGACCTGCCCAATCTGGTCCGGCCCGGTGGGGCCATTGTGCTGGTGGGGATGCCGGTCGATCCGGTGCCGTTTGATATTGTCGGTCTGCAGGCCAAGGAGGCCCGGGTCGAAACGGTGTTCAGGTATGCCAATATTTACGATCGGGCGATCAATCTACTGGGGTCGGGCAAGGTTGATCTGATGCCGCTGATCTCGGCCAATTATGGTTTTGAAGACGGGATCGCCGCCTTTGAACGGGCGGCTGAGGGGCGGCCGGACGACGTGAAAATCCAGATCGTGATGTGAGATGGCTATGGTTTCCACGCGTGGAGAATTTGATTTAATGTTCTCTATCAGCTGTTTAAGAAATTTCGTTAACCCAAATTTAAGGGCGTTGCGACTCATTCGCAACTGCCGGGCGGCTACATTCGCGGCGGATGGGGGGGGATATTTGAGCCAATTTGTAGGGGCGCGAATTCAAGATAAAGTCTTGAGACTAAGGTGAAGCGTGGTCAGTGATGAACCGAAAGCCGGGCCTTGATCTGGTTGGGCTGACCTTGATTGGGAGGAAAGGATGCATATCAAGGCGCGGGTGCTTGCGCCGGCAAAGCATATCTATCGTGGCGTGATCACCAACCCCGACCGTTGGGCGACCTGGCTGCCCAGAGAGGGCGATATCCTGGTCTGTACGCCGTCAAAATGCGGCACGACCTGGACGCAGACGATCCTCACCATGCTGGTGCATGGCGGACCGGACTTACCTGCGCCGGTGCCCGTTCTGTCGCCCTGGGTGGATGCCGATCTTGGCGTCCCGCCGGAGGAGGTTGCGGCGGCGCTGGCCGGGCAAAGCGGGCGGCGGGTTGTCAAGACCCATACCCCGGCTGACGGTTTTCCGGTCTGGCAGGGGGTGAATGTGGTTGCCGTCTATCGCCATCCGCTGGACATGTTCTTCTCGCTTCGCAAGCATACCGCAAACCGTAGGGACGCGGGCGATGACCACGCAACGCTGGGTCCGGTTTCAGAGGCGATCGACAGTTTCCTTGAAGGCTCGGCAGAGGCGGTGGATTTTGACAAGGATACCCTGGCTTCGATGGTCCACCATTTCAGGAAAACCGCCCTGTCCGGCCGGTTGCCGAAGCTGGGTCTGTTTCACTATGCCGACATGATCCGTGACGGCCGGGCCGCGGTGAAAGTCCTGGCGCGGGCTGCCGGAATTGCGGCCGATCCTGCAGTCATCGATGCCGTGACCGCGGCCACGACGTTCGGGGCGATGAAGGCGAATCCGGCGCAATATGTGCCGGTGGCGGGGACCGGATTCTGGAAATCCGATGTTGCGTTCTTTGACTCGTCCAGTTCGCGAAAATGGGAGGGCCAGCTATCTGAGGATCAGCTGGCAAGATACCACGCCCAGCTTGAACTTCTGCTGCCTGATGCCGGGGCGCGGAACTGGCTGGAGCACGGAGGTCCCTGGAACAGGCAGGCCCGCTGATGGGCCGCCGGATGTTCGGGTCAGGCGGGTGTTCGGGTCAGGCGGGCAGGTCCATCATTTTGGTGAACACCTCATGCCTGACGTCGAGCAGGGTTTCGGTCGTGACGGGGTCGGGACCACAGAGATAGGCCATCACTGAGGCGGGAACCTGTGGCGGCACCAATTTGTCCTGCGGGATTTGGCTGATTGGATTGAGGCCGGAGGCGCGGATCTTGCCCTGCATCGCGGTGTCGGTCGGCGGGATGCCGAGGAAGTAGATTCTCAGGCCGTCCTTTGCAAGTTCGAGCGCCATCATCCGTGTCAGCATCTGCATCCCGGCCTTGGTGGAACAATAGGCTGTCCAGCCTTCCATGGCGGTCGTCGCCGCCCCGGTGCCGGCATTCAGGATCGTGCCATGGCTTGCGCGGAGCAGCGGCAGGGCGGCCACGGTCATCCGGTGGACGCCCATCACGTTGACGGCGAAAGCCGGGGCGAGGTCGTCGGTGGCGATTTCGGCCAGCGGGCCGATGGGGTTGATGACGCCGGCGTTGTTGACCAGCACGTCAAGACGGCCGGTTTCGGCAGAGATCCGGGCCATGGCCGAATCAACGTTTGATTGGTTGGTGACGTCCAGTTCCAGCTTGGTCACGCTGTCGGGCAGGGGTTCGGCGCTGTCGATGGGATAGAGGCCGGCGTAGACCGTTGCGCCATTTTGGTGAAGGATTCGAACCAGTTCCGCGCCGATGCCCTTGCCGGCGCCGGTCACCAGAACAGTGCGGCCGGTGAGGTCGGGGACGGGAACGGCGGCGAGGTTGAACATTTTGATTGACCCTTGGATGTGAGCGTTGTTAATTGGCCTGACCAATTATCGTGGTTGGGCGCTGCTGTCAAAACAATAGCCCAGATCATGTACCGGGGGGAGCCATGACGAAAATTGCCCGGATCGAGCCGATCCCGATTGAATACCCTGACCCGAATGACTTTGGCACCATGCGCCGGACGGTGCTGGTTCGGGTTGAGACCACGGACGGCGTGGTTGGCTGGGGCGAAGGCATCGCGATGTGGCCAGAGGCCTGCAAGGCGGTGGCGACCGTAATCCGCGAGGGGTTCCTGCCGCTGCTGGAGGGCCACTTGGCGGAGGATATCGAGGGCGCCTGGGTCAAGATGCGGCGGCATGTGTTCTGGTATGGCGAGGGCGGGATAGCGTCGTTTGCGATCTCGGGCATCGACATGGCGCTGTGGGACATTCGCGGCAAGGTGGCGGGCAAGCCACTGTATGCGTTGCTCGGCGGTCTGAAGAAGGACCGGCTGCTGGCCAATGCATCGGCCCATGTCAACAAGAAGGGCGAGGCGGCTTGTGTGGCGGAGGTCGAGGGGTTCTTTGCTGCTGGGTTCAGGTCGACCAAGCTGGGGTTTGCCAAGAAGGGCGATAGCAATATCGGCGGCGACCCGGAGGTGGATGTGTCGTTCATCCGGTCTTTGCGCCGCGCGTTGGGCGATGAGGCGGGGATACTGGTCGACATCGGCAATGGGGTTCGTTGGGACGTGGATACGGCGATCTCGGTCGCCAACCGGATGAACGATCTCGGGATTGGCTGGTATGAGGAGCCGTTGTATCCGACGGATGACGCCGGGTATATGAAGCTGCGGGCCAATACGAATGTTCGTTTGGCATCGGGTGAGCGGGAATTCACCGAAGCCGGATATCGGCGGCAGATGGAGTTTGTGCGGGCGATTGAGGTGTATGGTGTTGATCCGGCGCGGGTTGAGGGGATCACCGGGTTTGCCAAGGTCGACGCGTTGTGCAGCCAGTATGGCAAGGTGATCAACGCCCATGCGTGGTCGACGGCGATCACCACGGCTGCCAGTCTGCATCTGTCGTTGGCGTCGGCCAATTCGGAGATATTCGAGTTCAAGCCATTCCCGGTGGTGGTGCAGGACGATCTGGTGGCCGATAAGCTGTGGCACAAGGATGGCTGGGCCTATCCGATTGAGGCTCCGGGACTGGGGATTGAGGTGCAGGAAGCGGTCGTGCGCCGGATTGCAATGCGATGAAGCGGTTTGGCATCACGCGGCCGACCGAGGATGACATCCGCAAGGGCGGGTTTTCGACGCCGTGGGATGCGCCGACCATTCCGCCGTTTCCGTTCCGCTTTCGCAATGCCGAGGTTATGACGCTGTATTGGCAGACCGATCCCGCAGCGATGGCGTTTCTGGTGCCGCCGCCACTCAGGGCGATGGGCGATGTGGCCTGTGTGCATATCTACAAGATGAATGACACCGACTGGCTTGGGCCCTACGCAGAGGCGAATGTGATGTTCGGGGCCGGGATTGGCGACCGGGTCGGGGCCTATTCACCCTGGCTGGTGCTGTCGTCGGATGTGGGCGTGGCGCATGGACGGGAAATTCACGGGCAACCCAAGAAGCTCGGCACGCCGTCCCTGGAGTTTCGCGGTGATCTGATCGTCGGGAAAGTGGAGCGCAACGGGATCGACGTGATCACCGGAACCATGGCCTACAAGCAGAAACATGCCGGCGATCTGAAGCCGTATTTCGACTTTGCCACCAATTTGAACCTGAAGGCGGTGGACCATATCGACGGGACGCCGGCCATTCGGCAACTGACCTCGCGCAAGCTGGCGGATGTGGTGGTGCATGAGGCCTGGGAGGGCCCTTGCACCGTTGAACTGCGCGCCAATGCCCAGTTGCCGGTGTTCCGGTTGCCGGTGGTGGAGCCGTTGATCGGGTTCTATTGGCGGGCGGATTTCACGTTGGTGCCGGGCGAGATCATTCACGACTATTTGGGAGAGCAGGCATGAGCCGGGTCGTTGTCACGGATTACACCTTTCCCGCTTTGGTGCAGGAGCAGGCGGCGGCGGGGTCGGATTTTGCCGCGTGTCAGTGCCAGACTGCCGAGGATGTGGCGAAGGCCGTGAAGGGTGCGCAGGTGGCAGTGGTGCAGTTTGCGCCGTTCGGGCCCGCGGCGGCGGCGGCGATGCAGTCAGGCGGAACGATCATTCGCTATGGCGTGGGCTACAACAATATCGACCTTGCGGCGTGCAGGGCGCACGGCCATCGGGTCGGTTATGTGCCGGACTATTGCGCGGATGAGGTGGCTGATCATACGGCTGCGGCGGCGCTGACGATGCTGCGGAAACTGCCGATGATGGATGCGTCGGTACGTCGCGGAGAGTGGGCGGCGGTCAAGGTGGCCAAACCGATGAAACCGCTGTCGAAAACCTATTTCGGCTTCTTTGGGCTGGGGCAGATCGGGCGGGCGGTTTTGGCGCGGCTGAAGGGTTTCGGCTTTCAGTTTCTGGCGCATGATCCCGGTGTCACCGCGCTGGACGGGGTGGAGATGGTCAGTGCGGAGGAGTTGCTGCGGCGGGCCGATATCATCAGTCTGCATGCGCCTGCGACCGAGGTCACCACCGGCTATTTCAACGCGGCGCGGCTGGCGACAATGCAGGCACACGCGATGATCGTCAACTCGGCCCGAGGGCAGTTGATTGTCGAGGCGGATCTGGCGGCGGCGTTGAAAGCTGGCGTCATCGCAGGGGCGGCGCTGGATGTGTTTCATGTGGAGCCCTTGCAGGCCGACAACCCGCTGCGGGATGCGCCGAACCTGCTGTTGACGCCGCATGCGGCCTGGTATTCCGAGGCGGCCATTCACCGACTCCAGGAACTGGTGGCAGAGGATATTGCCCGTGCATTGCGCGGAGAGGGGCCGCGCAAGCCGGTGCCGATGTGAGGAATTCCGCGCCCGTGGAACCAGGGCGCGGAGGGAAGACCGGACACGGGGTTGCCGTGTCACTTTGGGAGGAAATGCGATGAAGAAACTATTGGGACTGACCGCTGCGCTGATGCTGGGAGGCACCAGTCTTGCCTATGCGGATGCGATCAAGATTGCCGGTGGCACGGCGGAAGACATGGTGCTGCTGCCGAAATTCCTTGGGATTCTGGTGTTCGATCAGGCAAATCAGGGCGCGCAAGAGGCCCATAAAGAACTGGCCAACACCGGCGTGCTGACCTTTGAAGGCCCGACCCCGGAGAACTCGGTTGCCGGACAGATCGAGATGGTCACCACGGCTGGCACGCAAAAGCAGGCGGCGATCATGCTGTCGAACAATGCCGGCGACCAGATCGTGCCCGCCGCCAAGGCTGCGCATGATGCGGGCACCAAGGTTGTGACCTGGGACAGCCCGATCCCGTCGGGTGAGGCCGAGGACCTGTTCATCAGCCAGGTCGACTTCGGCTCCATCGGCGTCGTGATGGCCGATATGGCGTTGTCGATGCTGGGTGATGGCGGCGGTGAAATGGCGGTGCTGTCGGCAAGCGCCGATGCGGCAAACCAGAACGCCTGGATCGACGCGATGAAGAAGACCCTCGCCGACGACCCGAAATACAGCAAGATCAAGCTGGATGATGTTGTTTACGGCGACGATCAGGCGGAAACCTCGTACAACCGCGCCTTGGCGCTGGTCGACAAGTACCCGAACCTCGGCGTGATCATGGCGCCGACGACGGTGGGCATTCAGGCCGCCGCCAAGGCGATGCAGGACGAAAAGCTGTGCGACAAGGTGAAGGTTTCGGGCCTTGGTCTGCCGTCCGAAATGGTGTCTTACACGATGAACGGCTGCGCGCCGGAGTTCGCCCTGTGGGACTTCCGCGACCTCGGTTATCTGACCTACTACGCGGCCTATGGTCTGGCGACCGGACAGTTGAAGGGTGAGATTGGCGAGACCTTCACCGCGGGTCGGATGGGCGACTACACCATCGAGGCTGATCCGGGACGGGCGAATGCCAAGCGCGTGTTGATGGGGCCGTTCACCGTCTACAACAAGGACAACGTCGAAGCCGCTTCGAAGTAAGTCTGTCTGCAGGGCCGGCTTGTTCCGGCCCTGCATTTTCAGGAATTTGCCATGACCAATCCCACACTGGCCTTGCGGTCGGTCTCGAAGTCATTCGGGATGACGGCGGCCTTGTCCGACATGACGCTTGAACTGTTCCCCGGTGAGGTTCACGCCATTGTCGGCGAGAACGGCGCGGGCAAATCGACCATGATCAAGATCATGACCGGGGTCTATCAGCCCTCTTCTGGCCAGATCGAGCTGGACGGCGCGGCGGTGGTGTTGCCGGGGACCAAGGCGGCGCGGTTGCGTGGGGTGGCAGCGATCTATCAGGAACCGATGGTGTTTCCCGATCTGGATGTGACCGAGAATATCTCCATTTCCTCGACTGAGGGCCTTGTCCTGCACCGTGGCGCGATGCGGCGGGCAGCTGAGGCGCTGATTGCGCGGATCGGCATGAAGCTGGACGTAGACCGCGTCGCCTCTGGCCTGACCCTGGCCGAGCAGCAGGCGGTGGAAATTGCGCGGGCCTTGTCGCAGGACGTGCGGGTGCTGATCATGGACGAACCGACGGCCAGTCTGTCGGCGCATGAGGCGACGGAGTTGCGGCGGATTGCTAAGTCGCTGGCCGAGGGCGGCGTGTCGGTCGTCTATATCTCGCACCGGCTGGAAGAGGTGTTCCAGGTTGCCGACCGGGTGACGGTGATCCGCGACGGGATGCACATTTCGACCCGGCTGGTCGGCGAGACCAATCCGCAGTTGTTGATTGCGGAAATGGTCGGGCGTGAGGTGGGGAACTACTTTACCAAGATGGCGTCGACGGCGCGGGATGAGGTGTTGTTGAGCGTGCATGACCTTGGGGTCGCGGGGGTGTTTCAGGGCATCAGTTTTGATCTGAGGCGCGGCGAAGTGCTGGCGATGTCGGGATTGATCGGGGCGCGGCGGACCGATGTCGCTCTGGCGTTGTTCGGGATACTGAAGATCAGTTCGGGAACCGTCAGCTACAAGGGTGCGCCGTTGAAAGTGGCGTCGCCACGCGATGCGATTGCGGCGGGGATCGCCTATGTGTCGGAGGACCGGCGCAAATTGGGGCTGGCAATGGCGCTGCCGATCCGGTGGAACATCTCGCTGGCGACCTTGCGGCGCTATCTATCGGCTTTGGGGTTGATTGATGTGAAGGCTGAGGCCGGGATGGCGGAGGTGTTCCGTCAGCGGTTGAACATTCGCACCCCGGATGTCGAGATGGCCGTGGGGATGCTGTCGGGCGGTAATCAGCAAAAGGTGATGTTGGCCAAGTGGTTGAACATGGAGCCGGACCTGCTGATCGTCGATGAGCCGACACGGGGGATCGATGTGGGCGCCAAGGCCGAGGTGCACGACCTGATCCGGGCCTTTGCGGCGGCGGGCGGCGCGGTGCTGGTGGTGTCGTCGGACTTGCCCGAGGTACTGGCGATGGGCGACCGGATTCTGGTGATGCGCGAAGGGCGGCAGATGGCGGTGATCGAGGCGGCGGATGCGTCGCAGGAACGGATCATGGCTCTGGCCACCGGTCAGCGGGGGGCAGCGTGATGTTGCAGAAAATCGCACCGCAGACCTTGAGGTTGCTGGCGCTGGTGGCGGTGATGGTGCTGATCACACTGTTCTTTGCCAGCCAGATTTCCGGGTTTCTGAATGGGCGTTTGTTTAACAGGATTTCGTCATCGGTCGCAATCATGGCGTTGATTGCCACCGGGCAGACCCTGGTGATCCTGACGCGGAATATCGACCTGTCGGTTGGCTCGATTGTGGGGTTTGTCGCCTTTGCGACCGGATTGATGGTCGGCCATCACCCAGACCTCAACCCCATCGTGCTGCTGGTCTTTTCCATGCTGATCGGCGCCGGATTCGGCTTGGTCAACGGGGTGCTGGTCGCCTATGCGCGGGTGCCGTCGATCATCGTGACGCTGGCGACGATGGCGCTGTATCGGTCGTCGCTGGTCTGGTTTTCCGATGGCAAGTCGATCACCACCGAAAGCCTGCCGCAGTGGCTTATCAACTTTCCGAACACCGTGCTGTTTTCGTTGGGCGCGATGGAGTTTCGCGCTGCGTTCTGTGCGTCGCTGGTGGTGGTGATTGCGGTGGCGTTGGCCATGGCCAAGCTGCGACCGGCGCGGCAGATCTATGCCGTTGGGTCGAACCCGGAGGCGGCGGATCTGGCGGGGATTGATGCGGCGCGGGTGGTGCTGGCGGCATTTGTGCTGTCGGGTGTGCTGTCGGGGCTGGCGGGCTATATGTTTCTGGCGCGTTACGGCACCATCACTGTGGTCGCGGGGCTGGGGTTTGAGCTGAAATCCGTCGCGTCCGCGGTGGTTGGCGGGGTGAATATCTTTGGCGGCTCGGGGTCGGTGATCGGGGCGTTTCTGGGGGCGATTCTGGTGGACCTGCTGGAGAACGGTCTGAGGCTGCTGCCGGGCCTGTCGGAGTTCTGGCGGGAGGCGGTGCTGGGGGCGTTGATCCTGGCTGCGGTTGCCACCGATACGGTGATCAGCCGCCGGTTGGCGGCGGTCCGGGCGGCACGGGCGCAGAAAGAGGCGCTGGCGGCGCGAGAGGTAGCACCATGATGGCGCGGTTGAAGAGTTGGGAAGGCCTGTTGCTGGCGACGCTGGCGGTAATCTTCCTGTTCAACGTCTGGGCGACGCCGGAGTTCATCTCGCCCGCCAACCAGATCAACCTGTTCCAGCTGTCGATCGAGAAGATCATCATGGCGCTGGTGATGACGTTCGTCATCATCAATGCCGAGATTGACCTGTCGATCGGATCAATGATGGGGCTGTCGGCCTGCGCGTTCGGCTATTTCTTTCAGCTGGGTGTCGATCCGGTTCTGTGCATCGTGATCTGTTTGGCGATCGGTGCGGTCGGCGGGGCATTCAACGGCTTCTTCGTCACAAGGATCGGCTTGCCGTCGCTGGTGGTGACCCTCGCCACGCTGATCGGGTTTCGTGGCCTGGCGCGGGTGATGGTTGAGGATCACGGCATCAACAACTTCCCCGCATGGTTCGACCGGCTGGGACAAGAGGGTTTGGTGGGCCGCGTGCCGTTCGCGCTGATTGCGTTCTTCGTGCTTTTTGTTTTCCTGTACATCGTATTGGAAAGGTCATCCTTTGGGCGGCTGACCTATGTGATCGGGTCAAACAAGGATGTGGCGGAGTTTGCCGGGATTGATACCGGGCGGCACAAGATGGTGATTTTCACGGCTTCGGGCCTGATTGCGGCCTTTGCCGGTTTGCTGTTTGCGGCGCGGGTCGGGGCGGTCAGGGGTGATGTCGGCAACGGGTTCGAGCTGGACGTGATCACCATTGTGCTGCTCGGCGGCGTAAGTATCTTTGGCGGCAAGGGGACTTTGGTGGGCACGCTGCTGTCAGTGCTGATCGTGTTGAACTTGCGCAACGGGATGGGGCTGTTGAACATCACCGGCCATATCCAGACCGGAGTGATCGGCATTCTGCTGATTTCGTCGGTGATTATCCCACGTATTCCGCTGGGGCGCGGCAAGCTGAAGGCAGAGGCATGACCAATGCGCCCGCCAAGATCGAGTTCGATGCGCCGATCATCCGCGAGTCGGTCGCCGAAATGGTGGTGCGGCGGGTGCTGGATATGGTGCGGGCCGGGGTGCTGAAGGCGGGCGACGCGTTGCCGCCAGAGCGCGACCTGGCACTGTCGCTGAATGTTTCCCGGCCATCGGTGCGCGAGGCGATGCGCGGGTTGGCGGTACTGGGGGTGGTCCGGACCCGCCAAGGCGGTGGGGCCTATATCTCGGACCTTGGGCCGGATAGTCTGCTGGGGCCGATCCAGTTTTATTTATCGCTGGAGCAGATGAACATTCGTGAGTTGTATGATGCCCGGTCGCTGATCGAAAGTGACGTGGCGCGGCGGGCGGCGGTCAATATCTCGGCTGACGATCTGGCGCGGCTGGAGGTTATGCTGGCGTCGCAGCATGGCACGATTGGAGACCCGATTGCGTTCCGCCAGTCGGATTTCGCGTTCCATGAGGTGATCTGGATCGGCTCGGGCAACGCGTTTCTGAAGCGGATCGGTGAGAGCCTGAACGTGATCGGGCTGGAGTTTCGCAAGCGGGCGTCGGAAAAGCCGGGGATGCTTGAGCAGTCGCTGCGTGACCATCGGCGGCTGCTGGATGCGTTGCAGGCCCGGGATGCCGAAGCCGCGGCGCAGGCGGCCGAGGCGCACATGCAGAATGTCTACCAATCGACAATTGCGCAGGGGGAGGGCTGAGATGGCAGCGAGAATTGGAGTTGTGGGCATCGGCTGGTGGGCCTGTTTCAACCATATTCCAACCCTGCAAGCCTCGCCGGATGTCGAGGCTGTGGCGATCTGTGATCTGAATGCAGAGCGGCTGGCCGAGGTGGGGGACCGCTTCGGGATTGTGGCGCGCTATACCGATGTCGCCGAGATGGTGCGGGCGGAGCGGCTTGATGGGGTGATCGTGTCGACGCCGCATGTGGCCCATGTCGGGCCCTCGATTGCCGCCATGAAAGCGGGCGCGCATGTGATGGTGGAAAAGCCGATGGCGACCACGGCGGCGGACGGGCGGGCGATTGCGGCGGCGGGGGTGGAGTTTGTCCGGCAGGTGTTTGTGCCGACCGGCCTCAACTATACCCGATATTCGGCGGTGGCGGCGGGCTGGATACGGGATGGGCGGATCGGGACGGTGCGTCATGCGGTGTGTCAGATGGGTTCGGCCTTGGCGGATCTGATGGCGGGCGAGCCGATGCTGGAGACGACGGACCACCTGTACCGGCCGCCGGCCTCGACCTGGGCTGATCCTGCAAAGGCGGGGGGCTATGCCTGGGGGCAGATGAGCCATTCGGTGGGATGGCTGTGTTTCGTGGCCGATTTGCGGATGGCGACAATCTATTGTCTGGACGGCAAGTCGCCGACCGGGGTGGACTATTATGACGCGGCAGTCGGGCGGGCCACCAACGGCGCCTCGGTCAGTTTCTCGGGCGCGTCGACGATCCCGAAACATCGCGGGATGCAGACCGATGTGCGGATCTTTGGCACCGAAGGGGTGATCTTCTTCGACTGCGAGGGCGGGCGGGCCCGTCTGGAACTGACGCGGCTGGACGGAACCAATGAGGTCTATCCGATGGCTGAGGGCGAGGCGGATTATGATGGCGCGCTGCCAGTGCGGCACTTTGCCGAGTTTTGTGCAGGCAAGCCGGTGGGCAACCCGGCGGATGGTGAAATTGGCGCGCGGGTGACCGAGACGATTGCGGCGATGTACCGCTCGGCGGCGTCGGGCAAGGTCGAGGCGGTGTGATGCGGCTTTCGGTCGCTGCATGGTCGTTTCCGGGGCTGACCCTGCCGGAATGTGCCGGGGTGGCGCGGGCCTTGGGGATCGACGGGCTGGATGTCGGGCTGTTCTACCGGTCCGGTCTGGACAAGGCCGAGATCTTGTCGGACCCACGGGCCGCGGCGGCGCGTTTGGCTGGGTTGGGGGTGGAGATCCCGAACTATTACCATCTGTTCGGCGACGGGTTGGCAGGGCGGAATCTGGCGTTGTCGGGGACGGTTGGTCAGAATGTTCGTGATCTGGCAAAGGTGTTGGAATTTGCGGATTGTGCTGGAATAGGCTCGGTTTTTGTGCTGCCGGGGATCGTCAATCCGGGCCAGTCGCGAGAGGATGCCGCGCGGGTCTCGGTGGAGAGTCTGAAGGCGTTGCTCGACGTGGCGGCGGATTTCAAGGCTAAGCTGTGCATCGAAGCGCATGTCCATAGCTTTGCCGAAAGCCCGACAATGGTGCAGCGGTTGGTGGATGAAACCGGGATCGGATTGGCACTGGATTATGCGCATTTTGCCTGTCTGGGTTACCGGCAGGACGAGATTGACCCCCTGGCGAAATACGCCGTGCATGTTCATCTGCGGCAGGCGCGAACCGGGGTTTTGCAGGCGAAGTTCGGGCAAGGCACGCTGAATTTTCCTGCGATGTTCGCGACGCTCAAAGAGGCGGGCTATGACGGTTGGCTGGCGCTGGAGGCGGTGCATCAGGATTATATGGCGACGCTGACCGAGGATGTGATCACCGAAACCGTGGCGATGCGCGACAGTTTCCGGGCTTGGATGGGGGAATGAGATGACGGGGTATGCGTGGGTTCTGGGAGTTCGGCCGGGCTATGAGGACGAATATCTGAAGCGGCATGACGAGATCTGGCCGGAAATGCTTGACGCTTTGCGCGCGGCGGGGATCCGCAATTACAACATCTTTCGCCATGGGCTGACGCTGTTCGGGTTCTTTGAGACCGATGATCTGGAGGCGACCAAAGCCGCGCTACGGGCCAGCAAGGTAGATGCGAAGTGGAGCGAGTGGATGGCGCCGATCATGAAGATCGAGGTCGATCCGACGACGCAGTTTCCCTATCTGTTGCCGAAGCAGTTCTTCATGGCTTAGCGTCGCGCTGCTTGGCGCGCTTGCGCGTTTGATTCCGGGTGAAGAAGCAGCACATGGGGTGAGTTCCGTCGGGAATTTATCTGCTCTAACGGTTCGACGCGCCAGGCAGCAGGGCTATTTTCAGATCGTCCGCAATGATCGCCTCCATGCAAGCTCGGGCGACGCCCGGCTGCGCGGTGTCGATTGCAGACAGCAGGGTGCGGTGGCGTTGCAGGGTCGGGTTGCGGTCATGCGACTTGGGGCTGGTCAGGCTGGCGCGGGCGGTCAGCGCGATGGCAAGTTCCACCGTGCCAAGGGCCGAGCGGTGGAACGGGTTGTGCGAGGCGTCGGCAAGCAGGCGGTGCAGTTCGAACTCGGCAAGCGCAAAGGGTTCGGGCAGCAGGACCGAGATTTCCATCTGATGCAGCCAGTACTGAAGCAGGCGCAAGTTGTCGGCGGTGCGGCGTGTGGCGGCCAACTCGGCGCTGCGCGGCTCCAGTGTCAGGCGCAGATCAAACAGGCTTTCGATCAGGGCCGGGTCCGATGTACCGTCGAAATGCCACGACAGGACCGACGAGTCGTAGAGGTTCCAGCGACTGCGCGGAGAGACGCGGGTGCCGACTTTGGGGCGGGCCTCGACCAGACCCTTGGCTTCCAGTGTCTTCAGCGCCTCTCGCAGCACGGTCCGCGACACGCCGTATTCATCGATCATCGCGGCGTCGTTGGGCAGGATGGAGCCGACCGGAAACTTGCCCGATACGATGCCGACACCGATCTGGTTGATGACAAAGGAATGGAAATTGCGGGCAGGCGATCTACCGGACAGGGAGCGGATAAGATTTCCGACCTCATTCATCTGACATGCCCTAGCCGGTGCGCGTGGCGGAGGTGGCAAACACCAGACGCTGCAGCAGGATGAACATGAACAACAGAAGGCCGATGACGATCTTGGTCCACCAGCTGGACAAGGTGCCGTCGAAGATGATGTAGGTCTGGACCAGACCCATCATCATCACGCCGATAAAAGTGCCAAGGACGAAACCGCGCCCGCCGGTCAAAAGGGTGCCACCGATCACCACCGCCCCGATTGCATCCAGTTCCACCCCGGAGGCTGCGAGCGGGTAACCGGCGGAGGTGTAGAGCGAAAAGACGATCCCGGCCAGTCCAGCCAGAAAGCCCGACAACGTGTAGACCAGAATTGTGGTGCGGGCCAAGGGAACCCCCATCAGCGCCGCCGAAGTCGGGTTGCCACCCATTGCATAGACATTTGAGCCGAATTTGGTGCGATGGGCGAGCAGGGCACCGATCAGAAACACCAGTACCATCAGCACGCCAATCAGGCTGATCCGGCCGCCGCCGGGGAGTTTGTAGTAAAGCTCGCTGACAGTGCTGTAGAGCGCGACGTCGATCGGGATCGAGTCCTGACTGATGACCGAGGCGACGCCGCGGGCAAGGAACATGCCGGCCAGCGTGACGATGAAGGGCGGCACCTCAAGGTAATGGATCACGCAGCCCATGGCGGCGCCGAACAGGGCCGCGACGATGAGAGCGGCGGCGAAGGCGATCAGGGGTGGGACGCCCAGCCAGACGATCATCACACCAATCAGAACCCCGGTCAGGCCGATCACCGCGCCGACCGACAGATCGATGCCGCCGGACAGGATGACAAAGGTCATGCCAACGGCGGTGATGCCGAGAAAGGCATTGTCGGTCAAAAAGTTGCCGAGCACACGGGTCGACAGTATGCCGGGGAACTGAGCGACCGCGATGGCATAGGCGACGATGAAAATCAGCGCGGTGGCGGTCAAAGGGCGCAGGCCGCGGGTCATTGCGGCCTCCGGCGGGCCAGCAGGGACCGGGCTTTGGGCGATTGCAGAACCAGGATCACGATGATCACCCCGGCCTTGACGACCAGATTGAATTCAGGCGGGAAGCCGGACATCAGGATGCCGGTATGCATCGCCTGGATGATGATCGCGCCCAGCACCGACATCGGAATGGAGAACCTGCCACCCAACAGGGAGGTGCCGCCGATGACGACGGCAAGAATGGCATCCAGTTCGAGCCAGAGACCGGCATTGTTGGCATCAGCGCCGCGAATGTCTGCGGTGACGATCACCCCGGCGATTGCGGCACACAGTCCGCTGAAGGCATAGGCAGCCAGCAGCAGCATCCGGCTGCGGATCCCCGCGAAATAGGCGGCGGACCGGTTGGTGCCCACCGCCTCGACAAACAGGCCGATGGCGGTTCGGCGCACCAGCAAGGTGGTGCCCAGCATCAGAACGGCGGCGGTGACGGCGGCCATAGGCAGGCCGACAAAGGCCCCGGTGCCGAGAAAGATCAGAGTCGGGTTGGAAAAGGTGATGATCGAGCCTTCGGTGATCAGTTGCGCGATGCCGCGACCGGCCACCATCAGGACCAGTGTGGCGATGATCGGCTGAATGTCGAGCCAGGCGATCAGGAAGCCGTTCCACAACCCGCAAAGCAACCCGACCGCCAGGGCCGCACCCACGGCGACCGGTGCAGGGTAGCCCGAAACGACCAGCGTGGCCGCAGTGGCACCCGACACCGCCATCACCGCGCCGACCGACAGATCGACACCGCGCGTGGCGATAACGGCAGTCATGCCAATGGCAAGGATGGCGACCGGTGCCCCACGGTTCAACACGTCGATGACCGAGCCGAACAGCCGGCCATCCTGCCAGGTCACGTTGAAAAACCCGGGAAACAACAGCCAGTCGAGCACCAGCACCCCCAACAGGGCGACGCTTTGCGGGTTGATCGGGTTCCAGCGGTGGCGCATCACGCAGCCCCCGGTTCGGCGGTTTGGGCGGCGATGGCGGTCACGATCACCTCGGGGTCGATGTCATTGCCACGCAGTTCGGCGACCATTTCGCGGTCGCGCATCACGATGACCCGGTTGGAATAGGCCACCACCTCATCCAGTTCGGAGGAGATGACGACAAGAGCCAGGCCATCCTCCCGCAGCCGGTTGATGGTGCGGACAATCTCGGCATGGGCACCGACGTCGATGCCGCGGGTCGGCTCATCCAGGATCAGAAAGCGCGGATCGGTGGCGAGCCAGCGGGCCAGCACCACCTTTTGCTGATTGCCGCCTGACAGCAGTTTGACGGCCATGTCGAGTGAGGCGGCACGGATATCGAGGTCCTCGGCAAATTGCCCGGCGATGTCGGTCTGCTCTTCGTAGTTGAGAGCGCTGAACCAGCCAAGGCGGCTTTGCAGTGCCAGCACGATGTTCTCGCGTACGGTCAGGTCGCCAAGGATGCCATCGGCTTTGCGATCCTCGGGGCAGAAGCCAAAGCCGCGCTGGATGGCGTCGGGCACGGTCAGGATGCGGGCGGGCTGGCCGTCGATTTGCACAGTGCCCTGATCGGCGGGATCGACGCCGAACATCATCCGCGCCATTTCGGTGCGGCCCGAGCCGAGCAGGCCCGCGACGCCGATCACCTCGCCCTTGTGGACCTGCAGCGTAAAGGGTTTGACTTGGCCGGAACGGCCATAACCAGTGAACTCGACCAGGCAGTCGCCAATCTCGGACTCCGCCGCCTCAACCGTTGGTTTGCCAAAACTGATGTCCTTGCCCAACATCTGGCGAACGACATTGGTGCGGGTCAGGCCGACCAGCAGGTCGGTGCTGACGTGACGGCCATTGCGTAGGATGGTGACACGGTCGGCCACCGCGAAGACCTGATCGAGGAAATGGGTGATGAAGACAATCGCGAGACCGCGGGCCTTCAGCGTGGTGATGACCTCAAACAACTTGTCGGCCTCGGCCCGGTCAAGGCTGGCGGTGGGTTCGTCAAGGATCAGCACCTTGTCGGACAGTTCCACCGCCCGGGCAATGGCGACGATCTGCTGGACGGCAACCGAGTGATCGCCAAGGTCGGACCCCACGTCGACATGCAACCCATAGGGCGCGAGGATGGCCTTGGCGCGGCGTTCGATTTCGGATTTGCGGATCAGCCCGAACCGGGTGGGCTGGCGGCCAAGGAACAGGTTTTCGGCTATCGAGCGGTTGGGCAGCAGGTTGACCTCTTGATACACCGTACCGATCCCGGCGTTCTGGGCCTGCAGGGTGTCACGGAAGGTGACCGGTTTGCCATTTAGCAGGATATCGCCGCTGTCCTGCCGGTGGACCCCGGTCAACACCTTGATCAGGGTTGATTTGCCGGCGCCATTCTCTCCCAGCAGGGCATGAACCTCTCCGGGAAACAGATCAAAATCAACGGCATCAAGTGCTGCATAACTTCCGAACGCCTTGGAGATTGCGCGGGCTTGCAGCACCGGATTTTGCGGCGCGAACATCAGTAGCCCAAACCCTTGCGGGCGTCATATTCGGCCTGTGGATCGTCGGCTGCGGTGTAGAGCCTGGAGGCCGTGACGATGAATTTGGGCGGGATGGTGCCCTGGTTCAGATAGGCGTCGAGTATGTCAAACGCCGGCCCGGCCATGTCTGGGGTCAGTTCGACGGTGGCATTGGCCTCGCCGGCCACGATGGCGGCAAAAATGTCGGGGACGGCGTCGATGGATACCACGAGGATGTCCTTGCCGGGTTTCAGCCCGGCGTCCTTGATTGCCTGAATGGCACCGACCGCCATGTCGTCGTTATGGGCATAGACCGCGCAAATCCCGCGCCCGCCGTTTTCGGCCTTGATGAAGCCCTCCATCACTTCTTTGCCCTTCGACCGGGTGAATTCGCCGGTCTGGCTGCGGGCGATGGTCAGGTTGGAGTGCAGGGCGATGAGGCCGTCAAAGCCCTTCTTGCGGTTGATCGCCGGGGTGGAGCCCACGGTGCCCTCGATCTCCATGATCTTGCAGGGCCGGTTGCCGACGGTGTCGACCAGCCACTGGCCCGCCACGCGGCCCTCTTCAATCTGGTCCGACGCAATCGATGCGAGGTAAAGGTCTTCCGGGGCGTCCACGCCGCGATCAAGCAATACCACGGGGATGGCGGCGTCCTTGGCCTCACCCAGAACCGCGTCCCAGCCGGTGGCGACAACCGGGGCGACCATGATGGCATCGACGCCTTGGGCGATGAAGCCACGGATCGCCTTAATCTGATTTTCCTGCTTCTGCTGGGCGTCGGCGAATTTCAGGTCAATGCCGCGCGCCGCCGCCTCTTTCTTCGTGACGGCGGTTTCAGCGGCCCGCCAACCGGATTCGGAGCCAATCTGCGAGAAGCCGATGATCAGGGCCTGGCTATTGGCAGGGGCAGCGCATACGGAAAAGGCTGCGGCAGCCGCAAGGCGCAAAAAACGCATCCGATTGTCCTCCCTGCATGGCTGTTTGGTCTATTTGCCGCTATGCCATGCGGGAACGCTACCTTCGGTATTACTATATGTAAAGCTGGCAGAAGGCTTGGTCGGTCACTTCACACCGTTCATCCGGCCCACGAAATCGACCAGATGCGGCACATAATCTTCTGAACCGCTACCGCCCATAGCCACCGCATTGGCGAAGGAGTTCTTGATGGCGGAACTGAGTGGCGTCGCCACGCCGGCGGCATTGGACATGGCTTCAGCATAGCGCAGGTCTTTCAGCGCGTTGGTCAAAGTAAAGCGGTGGGCCTCGCGGTTGCCTTCCAGCGCATAGCCCATGAAAGTCTGATAAAAGCCGTTGTCCATCCGGCCGCCGCGGATCACCGAGTCAAAGGTGGCGACCGAGATGCCGACCTTGGCGGCCATCGCCAAAGCCTCGGCATAGAGCGCGCCGTAACCCAGCGAGATGAAGTTGTTCAAGAGTTTCATCCGGTGACCGTCGCCGACCTTGCCGATGTGAACAATCTTGCCGGCCCAGGTGGCGATGACCGGCTGGATGCGGGCAAACACCTCGGGCGAGGCGCCGACCATGCAATCGAGCGTGCCGGCCCAGGCCTCTTTCGGCGTGCGGCTGAGCGGGGCGTCGGCGTAATCCACACCGATTTCCGCCATTTCCCTGGCCAACCGTTCGGTTGTGGTCGGTTCATTGGTCGAGCAATCGACGATCACCGTGCCGGCTTTCAGACCGGGCTTCATGGCGGCGACCACCTCGGCCACATCATTCGAGGCGGTGAGGCAGAGGAAGATGATGTCCGACGCTGCGGCCAAGTCGCGGGCGGTTTTGGCTTCGGTCGCGCCGCGGCTGACCAGATCGTCGACCGGGGTGCGGTTGCGGCGGCCGATGATCGTCAGGGGATAGCCCTTTTCGACGATGTTCTTGGCCATGCCATGGCCCATCAGGCCGACGCCGGCGAAGCCGACTTTGACGGTGTTTGGGGTATCGGACATGGCGGTCTCCATTCAGGATGAGGGGAATTTGCGGCGCAGATCGGCGACCTGTGCCGGGGTCAGATCACGCAGTTTGTGGCCTTGGAGGAGGAGGAACAGACGGGCGGTTTCCTCCAGCTCTTCAATGGCGTTCTGGGCGTCGGACAGCGAGGTTCCGGCGACAACCGGCCCGTGATTGGCCAACAGGACGGCGTGGTGGGTCTTGGCGAGGGCGCGCACGGCCTCGGCCAGAGAGGTGTCGCCGGGGGGGCGATAGGGGACGAGGGGCAGTTTGCCGATGCGCATGATGTAATAGGCGGTCAGGGGCGGCATCACATCATCGGAGTTGACATCGGCCATGATGCTGACGGCGGTGGCGTAGGTGGAGTGCAGGTGAACGACGGCCTGCGCCGAGGGCCGTTCGTCATACATTGCGAAGTGAAGGAACGCCTCTTTGGTTGGCTTGTCGCCCGCGATCTGTTGACGTGTGGCGTCGAAATGCGACAGACGGGCGGGGTCTAAACCCCCCATCGCGACATTGGTGGGGGACATCAGCCAGCCGCCGTCCGGCAGGCGGACCGAGATGTTGCCGCTGGACCCGGCAGTCAGGCCACGCTCGAACATCGACGCCCCGGCGCGGACGATCTGTTGGCGGATCGCGGCGGTCATCGGGTCAATTCCGCGAGGTCGGACAAGGCTTTGGTGAAAAAATCGGGGCCGCCGAAGTTGCCGGATTTCAGGGTGAAGGCGAGGTCGGGACCATTGATCGAATGGGTCCACGGTACACCGGGCGCGATTTCCGGGCCGATTTCCAGTGTGGTGACCCCTAGCGCCTGGACGACGGCACCGGAGGTTTCGCCGCCTGCGATGATGAACCTCGTGAAGCCACTTAGCTGCAGCAACCGGGCGACTTGGCCAAGGGTATCCTCGACCAACGCTCCAGCGGCGTCGCGGCCGAATTCGGCCTGGATGCGGGCAAGGTCTTCCGGCGGCACGCTGGAATAGATCACCGGTGGCAGGCCGGTTTGTTGGGTGGCCCATCGGGCGAGGTCTTCAGCGGATTGCCGGCCTTGGGTCAGGGCTGCCAGATCGAGGGACAGGGCGGGGTGGCCCGCGGCCTTGGCGGCTTCGATCTGACCGCGCGTGGCCTGCGAGCAGGAGCCGGCGAGGATCACGCTGCGACCGTGAGGCATCCGAAGCGCAGCGGGTTGCAAGGTCCTGGCGAAGTTGGCGGCGAGGCCGAGGGCGATGCCAGAACCTCCGGTGACCAACGGCAGATCGGCGCAGGCTTTCCCGATGGTCATCAGGTCCGCATCATCAAGCGTGTCGATGATGTGAATGCCGGTTGTCATGGCGGCGCGGATCGCGGCAGCCCCTTGGGCCACCGTGGCATGGGCGATCAAGCCCACCGGGACCGCGGTCTGGCGCGACAGGACAGCGACGAGATCAGCGTCACGCATCGGCGTCAGCGGGTGATCTTTCATCGGGCTGTCGGACAGCAGTTTGGTGCCGACGAAGAGATGGCCCTGATACACGGTGCGGCCATTGGCGGGGAAGGCCGGGCAAGCAATGGTGCTGATGGCTCCGGTCAGGTCCATCAGGGCCGCGGTGACCGGGCCGATGTTGCCCAGATCGGTGCTGTCGAAAGTGGAGCAGTATTTGAACAGAAGCTGGTGCGAGCCGCCGGCCAGCAGCGCCCTGGCGGCAGCCAGCGACATCTGCACGGCCTGATCGGCCGGAATGGTGCGGGATTTCAGGGCGACCACCACGGCATCGGCGTCCGGCAGGGGTCGGGCAGGGTCGGGCACGCCCATCACCTGCACGGTATGCAGACCGGAACGCGACAGCATCAGGCACAGGTCAGTGGCGCCGGTCACGTCATCCGCCACGGCACCGATCAGCATGAATGCACCCGAACTCTCCTCTTAGGTGTTGCCGGCAGCAGCCGTCCTATCCATCTGATTTTGGTAGGGATTTATTCCCTTGCCTTGGCCGGAGGCGATGGCTAACGATTGCACAAGACAGGCTAGCATTGCACCTTTGCAGGCACAAGGCCGTGGCTGGGCGGAGGCATCATCACAATGACCGACAAGACAAAAGTGGCCGTGATCGGTCTGGGATCGATGGGGCTTGGCATGGCCGGGTCGCTGCTGAAGGGCGGCTTTGCGGTCAGCGGTTGCGACACCTCGTCCGATGCCTGTGCACGGTTTGCGGCGTTGGGCGGGTCGGTGGCGGATAATCCCGCGGCGGCGGCCGACGGGGCTATGGCGGTGATTTCGGTGGTGGTGAATTCGGCGCAGACCGAGACGGTCTTGTTTGGCGAGGCGGGGGCGGTGCCGGCATTGGCCAAGGGTGGCGTCGTGCTGTCCTGCGCGACGATGGCACCGGAGGCAGCGCGGAAGTTTGCCGGGTTGGCCGCGGCAGCAGGGCTGCATTACATCGACGCGCCAATCTCTGGCGGGGCGGTTCGGGCGGCGGCGGGGGAGTTGACTATCATGGCATCTGGCGCGCCCGCAGCCTTTGCGGCGTCGCGGCGGGTGCTCGATTGCATTGCGCTGAAGGTTTATGAGTTGGGCGATGAGGCTGGCACCGGGGCGGCGTTCAAGATCGTCAACCAGTTGCTGGCGGGGGTGCATATCGCGGCGGCCTGTGAGGCGATCACGTTCGCCAAGGCGATGGGGCTGGATATTGCCAAGGTCTATGAGGTGATCACCGCCTCGGCTGGCAATTCCTGGATGTTTGAGAATAGGGTACCGCATATCATCGATGGCGACTATGCCCCGCGATCGGCGGTGAATATCTTCACCAAGGATCTGGGAATTGTGGCCGATATTGCGCGCGGACTGAACTTTCCGACACCGGTTGCCTCGACAGCGTTGCAAAGCTTTGTGATGACGGCGGCGGCTGGGATGGGGCGGGACGATGACGCCTCGGTTGCGCGGATGATAGCACAGATGACGGGGCTGGATTTGCCGGATGGCATGGCCGGGTCCTGAGCCAAGAGGAGAGACTATGGGCAAGCGGATTGTATTCACGGGCGGCACCGGCAAGGCAGGGCGCGAGGCGGTGCCTTATCTGAAGGCCAAAGGCTATGACATTCTGAATGTCGATCTGAAACCGCTGGCGCTGCCGGGGGTGAACACGCTGATCACCGACCTGACCGACGCCGGCCAGACCTTCAACGCGCTGACCAGCCATTTCGGGTTGGAGCACTATGCCGACGGCGCGGTGCCGGGGCCGGTCGACGCCGTGGTGCATTTCGCGGCGATCCCGAGGGTGGGGATCGAGCCGGACAACAAGACTTTCCTCGCCAATGTCACCTCGACCTACAATGTGATCGAGGCGGCGATGAAACTGGGGATTCGCAAGGTGATCGTAGCGTCGTCCGAGACGACCTATGGGGTGTGCTTTGCCGAAGGGGACAAGGATTACCATTCCTTCCCGCTGGATGAGAGCTATGACAGTGACCCGATGGACAGTTACGGCCTGTCCAAAGTGGTGAACGAGAAAACCGCGCGGGCCTTTGCGATGCGGTTTGGCGCGGACATCTATGCGCTCAGGATCGGCAATGTGATCTCGCCGGAGGACTATGCCAACTTTCCGGCCTTTCTTGCCGACCCGCCGAGCCGCAAGCGCAACGCATGGAGTTATATCGACGCGCGCGACCTGGGCGAAATCGTGCATCTGTGTCTGGAAAAGGACGGTCTGGGCTATCAGGTGTTCAATGCGGTGAATGATACGATCACGGCGAACCTGCCGACCGAAGAGTTTCTGGCGAAATACGCGCCGAACACACCTCGTTCCCGCAAGATGATTGGTGATGAGGCGCCGATTTCGAACCAGAAGGCACGGGAGGTGCTGGGGTTCATGGAAGCCCATCCTTGGCGCAAGTATGTGAAAGTCTGACGCCTGGAGCCGACGCTCATCAAACCTGACGGGTTTCTTCGCGGGCGCACCGAAGAGAGCGGGCACGCTCGATGAGGCCCCACCAATAGAAAAGGGCGCCCGGACCAGCCGGGCGCCCGTTCTTTTCGGGTTGGTTTACTTCTGGATGCAGGTGTCGACGGTGTCTTTGGTGCACTCGTCCAGGCCAGTGAAGATCGGGTCGTCGACCTTTTCACCATTGACCAGCTTCAGCATGGCGCCGGGGGCAAGGTAGCCCATTTCGAACGGACGCTGGCCGACAAGTGCTGTCACCAAGCCTTCGCCCGCCAGAGCGACTTCGTCGCCGATGGTGTCGGCAGCGCCGATGACCAGCTGGTTGGCAGCGATCTTGTCCTTCAGCGGGTTGAACAGGTCGCGGTAGGCCTGTGGTGCGCCGAACAGCGGCCAGCCTCCCATGATGCCGAAGGCGGTAAGATCGGGGTTCGCCGCCATGATGTCGGTCATCGACTGGACGCCGACAGCACCATCGTCATTGGTGAACACCGGGCAACCCGAGACTTCGGTCCAGCCGCCTTCGCCTGCCAGAGCGGCAAGACCTTCCTGGCCGGTCAGGGCATCACGCATCCCTTGGGCGCGGCGCAGGATGTTGTCCGCGCCAGAGTTGCCTTCGATGGTGCAGATCGTGCCGCCATTCGGCGCTGCTGCCTTGATGTACTCGCCGATCTTCTTGCCCATCAGGTAGTTGTCGGTGCCCAGATAGGTCATGCGCAGGGCCGAGTCTTCTTTGGCGAGGTCGGCGTCGACCGTCATGATCGGAATGGTGGCGCCCGAATTCTTGATCGACTGCGCGATCAGCGCGGCGTTCGAGGGCGAAATCGCCATGGCCGCGGTGTTCGGATCGGCGAGCAGATCCTGCACGATTTGTGCCTCGCCCGCCTCATCCGAGGTCGAGGCCGGGCCGGTGTAGAAGCAGGCATACTCGCTGTCAGCGTTTTCGCCATTCCACTTTTCGCAGCCCTGATGGATCGCCTCGAAGAACGGGTTGTCGAGGCCCTTGACCACGATCACCAAGTTCTTCTTGGCCATCACCGGGCTTGCCGCCATGGCAATCGCAGCAACCGTCAAGAGCAAAGATAGCTTTTTCATAGAATCCTCCCAGGATTTCAGTTTCGGCATAACATCTCGGGCAAGCGGTCATCCGCCATTGGGGCGTTGCTGCCCTCTGTCCCTCGCTACACGTAAGCGTGAGAAAAGCCGCCCGTCAACAATAATCATACTGTATGCAGAAATAGCCGGTTTGTCCGCAGTCTTGGCGAACTTTGACCAGTTGGCACAAAAAAAAGACGGCAAGCGAACAAATTGAACGGATTGACGGGTTGAAACCTGTCTGTGTAACGTAGCGTCGATCTAGAATTCGAACCATTCCGAAAGGCGAAACCTCTTGGCCGTTCTTGAGCTTACCAATATCGAGAAGCACTTTGGTGCCATTCAGGCCGTGTCAGACGTCAGTTTAAGTGTGGAGGCTGGCGAAGTTGTCGGGCTGATGGGGGATAACGGCGCGGGGAAATCGACTCTTTGCAAGATGATAGCCGGAAATTTCATGCCGACGCACGGAAAAATTGCGATCGGCGGAAAAGAGGTGGTCATGCACCATCCGGTCGATGCGCGGCGCCATGGGGTCGAGATTGTTCACCAGGATCTGGCGTTGTGCAACAATCTGACAGCTGCGGCGAATGTGTTTCTGGGGCGGGAGTTGATGACCGGCTACGGGCCGCTTTCAGTGCTGGATTACAAGGGCATGTACAAACGTGCTGGCGAGATTTTCGCCGAGTTGCAATCTGAGACCCGACCGCGTGACCTGATCAAGATGATGTCGGGCGGTCAACGTCAGGCGGTGGCGATTGCGCGCACCATGTTGTCTGACGCGCGGATTGTGCTGATGGACGAACCGACGGCGGCGATTTCGGTGCGTCAGGTGGCCGAGGTGCTGAACCTGATCCGCCGGTTGCGCGACAAGGGGATTGCCGTGGTGCTGATCAGCCACCGGATGCCTGACGTGTTCGGCGTCGCGGACCGGGTGATCGTGATGCGGCGCGGTCACAAGGTGGCCGACAAGAAGATCGACGACAGCAGCCCGGAAGAAGTGACCGGCCTGATCACCGGCGCAATCGACACAGCAGTCTGAGGGGCGGACCATGGCGAATATTGAAGACGCAATTGCGCATCGGGAAAGCAGCCTTCTGCAACGGCTACTTTCCAGTCAGGCGTTTCTGGTGCTGATCGCGGTGCTGCTCGCCTCTGTCGCGCTGCATTTTGCCACCAACGGGGTGTTTTCCAGCGACCGCAACCTGTTCAACATCACCCGCAACGCGACCTTTGTGGCGATCATCGCGCTGGGCATGACGTTCGTGATCATAACGGGTGGCATTGATCTGAGCGTCGGCTCGGTGCTGATGTTGGCCTCGATGGTCTGCGCCAAGGTGATGAATGCGGGCTACGGGCTGGAGATCGGTATTCTGGCGGCGCTGGGTGCGGCGCTGATGGTCGGTTTCGTCAACGGGGTTATGATCGCCTATTTGCGGTTTCCGCCGTTTGTCGTGACGCTGGCGATGATGTCGATTGCACGCTCGCTGGGCATGGTGACATCGCAAAACACCACGATTTCCAAATTCGGGCCAGATCAGGCCAGTCTGCTGTGGATTGGCGGGGGGTCGCTGATTCACGGCGTGCCAAACCCGGTGCTGATCGCGTTGGTGTTGACCGCGATTTGTGGCTTTGTGTTCTGGTTCACCCGGTTTGGCCGCTATGTGCTGGCAATCGGTGGCAGCGAGCGGTCGGCAGAGGCTACCGGCGTGCCGGTGCGGCAGATCAAGGTCGCGGTCTACATGATTTCATCGTTTTCCGCCGGGATTTGCGGTGTGGTCGAGGTGGCATGGCTCGGCGCTGTGACCACCAACCTTGGCACCGGAATGGAGTTGCAGGTGATTGCTGCGGCGGTAATTGGCGGCGCAAACCTTGCGGGTGGCAGCGGTACGGCGCTGGGGGCGATCATTGGCGCCATGCTGATCGAGATCATCCGCAACAGTCTTGGTCTCCTGGGGATCAACGCCTTCTGGCAGGGCACCTTCATCGGCGGTGCGATCCTGTTCGCCGTACTGTTCGACCGGATTGCGAACTATCGCAACAACGGTTAGGGCAGGACGTGGCGGAGGTTCCGCCCATCCCGCCTTCAGTGCAGGATTAGTCTGAGGCTGTAGGCGACAACGCCAAGCGCAACAACGCTGGCCAGCCAGATCAGGGCGAACCAGCCCAGTCTGCTCCATAGGGTGGCGGGTTTCGGCATCAGTGGTAGCCGTGGCCTGACAGCACTTTGCCGCGGAACACCCAATAGGAATAGGCGGTGTAGAGCAGGATCATCGGGATCAGCACAACTGCGCCATACAGCAGGAAGGACAGGCTGTTATCGGGCGCGGCGGCCTGCCAGATCGACAGGCTGCCGGGGACGACATTGGGATAGATGCTGATCGCGAGGCCGAGGTAGCTGAGGACAAACAGGCTCTGCGCCGCCAGAAACGGGCTAAGTTCGTGGCGATTCTTGATGCCGGTGTAAAGCGCCCAGGCGGCGAGTGCGACGAGTGCCGGTACAGGCAAGGTCAGCAGGATGGAAGGCCAGCCGAACCAGCGGGCACGGTAGGCGCTTGCAAGGAACGGGGTCCACAGGCTGACAATGCCGATCATCCCGAGAGTTGCCGGGGCCAGTTTCGCGGCGTAACGGTAGGCGTGGTCTTGTACCGTCGCCTCGGTCTTCAGGATCAGCCAGGTGGCGCCCAGCAGGGCATAACCTACCACGAGGGCCAGACCCGTCAGCAGGCTGAACGGGGTCAGCCAATCCCACCAGCCACCGGCATAGGCGCGATCGACCACCTTGATGCCCTGCACCAAAGCGCCCAGCGTGACGCCTTGGGCAAAGGCCGCAATGGTGGAGCCGAAGCCGAAGGCCCAATCCCACAAGAACTTGCCCGCCCTGGTCTTCCAGCGAAACTCAAACGCCACGCCGCGGAATATCAGGCCGAGCAGCATCACGATGATCGGCGCATAAAGCGCCGGCATGATCACCGCATAGGCCAGCGGGAACACCGCGAACAAACCGCCGCCACCCAGCACCAGCCAGGTTTCATTGCCGTCCCATACCGGGGCGACCGAATTCATCATCTCATCCCGCTCTGCCTCACCCTTGACCCAGGGAAACAGGATGCCGACGCCAAGGTCGAAGCCATCCAGGACGACATAGGCCAGCACGGCAAAGGCGATCAAGCCGCCCCAGATCAGTGGCAGGTCAAGTGACATTGGGTGCGCCCTTCTCGTTCAGATCGCCCTCGGCATCCATTGCTGCAGCGGGCAGGCCACCGGCGCGGACCGGTTCATGCAGTGGCAGCCCGGTTTCGCCGGGGCCGGGGGGCCGGTTCATCAGCCGCAGCACATAAAACACGCCCGCGCCGAACAAGAGGAAATACACGACGACAAAGGCGATGAGCGAGGCCGCAACGGCGGGAGCGGCGATGGAGGACGCCGAGTCGGCCGTCGTGAGCAGGTTGTAGACGGTGTAGGGCTGGCGGCCGACCTCGGTGGTGATCCAGCCAGCCAACACGGCGACGAACCCCATTGGACCCAGCAGGATGGCGGCCCGGTGCAGCAGTGCGGAGTGGTATAGGCTGACCCGCGCCCGTGCCCAGAGGCCCCAGATGCCAAGAGCAAGAAAGGCAAGGCCAAGGCCGACCATGACGCGGAAGCTCCAGAACAACACGGCGACCGGGGGCTGTTTGTCGACCGGAACCGTGTCCAGCCCGGCCAGGGCCCAGTGCCAGCTATGGGTCAGGATCAACGAGGACAGCAGGGGGACCTCCACGGCGTAGTCGATGCGCTTGTTGGCCGGATCGGGGATGCCGAAAAGGATCAGCGGCGCGCCATCGGCATGGCTCTCATAGTGCCCTTCCATCGCCATGACCTTGGCGGGCTGATACTCCAGCGTGTTCAGCCCATGCGCGTCGCCTGCCAGAATTTGCAGCGGTGCGACCGACACGACCATCCACATTGCCATGGAAAACATGACCTTGGCCGCCATGTTGGTGCGGTCGCGCAGCAGATGCAGGCCGCCCACCCCGCCAACCACAAGGGCGGTTGTCAGATAGGCCGCCAGCACCATATGAACGAGCCGGAAGGGGAAGGACGGGTTGAAGATGACCGCCCACCAGCTGACCACGATGAACTGACCCTGTTCGTTGATCGCAAACCCGGCAGGGGTCTGCATCCAGGAGTTCACCGCCAATATCCAGAACGCCGACATGAAGGTGCCCAAGGCGACCATCAGTGTGGCAAAGAAATGCAGACGCTCACCCACCCGTTCGCGGCCGAATAGCATGACGCCAAGGAATCCGGCCTCAAGAAAGAACGCCGACAGCACTTCATATCCCATCAGGGGCCCAAGCACCGGGCCGGTCTTGTCGGCAAACACGCTCCAGTTGGTGCCGAACTGATAACTCATCACGATGCCCGACACGACACCCATGCCAAAGGCCACGGCGAAGATCTTCTTCCAGTAGTTAAACAGATCGAGATACACCCCGCGGCCGGTGGCGAGGTGGAGGAAATTCAGCATGGCCAGATAGCTGGCCAGACCGATCGAGAACGCCGGAAAGATGATGTGAAAGCTGATCGTGAAGGCAAACTGCATCCGTGCCAGCAGCAAGGGGTCGAAGTGCATCGTCGCGGTCCTTTGGGGTGCCGTCGTGCAAGGCTAACCCAAAGACTGGCCGACCGATACAGCCGCGCGGCCAGAACGGCGCGTTGCGCCTGCGGCATTTGGCCATGCGATTTTGTGACCTGAAACGGATTTGGTGACCCCGGATGGATTCGAACCATCGACCTGCCGCTTAGGAGGCGGCCGCTCTATCCCCTGAGCTACGGGGCCACGCGGTGCCTTATTGCGTCGAAATGGTACTTGTTGCAACCGCACATTGGTGGTGCGGGGCTTGGACAAGGTCAATGTTTGACGCTAACAATGGATTTGAGGCATCCGGGATCCCAGACAGTGACAAAGACAGCAGGTTTCGACCCAAAGCGCACGCTGACCCTTCGCGATGTGTCAGAAGCCTCGGGTGTCAGCGAAATGACGGTCAGCCGGGTGCTGCGGAACCGCGGCGACGTATCGGCGATGACGCGTGAACGGGTGCTGGAGGCGGCGCGGATGCTGGGCTATGTGCCCAACAAGATCGCCGGGGCCTTGGCCAGCCAACGGGTCAATCTGGTGGGCGTGATCATCCCCTCGCTGTCCAATATGGTGTTTCCGGAAGTGATGACCGGGATTTCCGAGGTGCTGGACAACACCGGGTTGCAGCCTGTGGTCGGGGTGACGAATTACTCGCCCGAACGCGAAGAGATCGTTTTGTATGAAATGCTGAGTTGGCGGCCGTCGGGGATCATCATCGCCGGGTTGGAACACACGCCAGCCGCGCGGGCAATGATGGCGCAAGCGGGCATACCCATTGTCGAGGTGATGGACATTGATGGCACGCCGGTGGACAGCGCCGTCGGGATTTCCCATCGTCGTGCCGGGCGGCAGATGGCCGAGGCGATTGTGGCGTCCGGTTATCGCCATATTGCCTTTCTCGGCACCCAGATGGTCGGCGATTACCGGGCGCGCAAACGGCTGGAAGGCTTTGAAGAGGCGCTGAAACGCGCCGGAATGGAGTTGGTCGACAAGGAATATTACTCGGGTGGGTCGGCACTTTTGAAGGGCCGAGAGATGACCGAGGCGATCCTGAACCGCAACAAGACGGTCGATTTCCTGTACTATTCCAATGACATGATCGGCGCGGGCGGGCTGTTGTACTGTCTGGACAAGGGCATCGACGTGCCGGGCAAGGTTGGGCTGGCCGGGTTCAACGGTTTGGAAATGCTGGACGGGTTGCCACGGCGGTTGGCGACGATGGACGCCTGCAGGCTGGAGGCGGGGCGACGCGCGGCACAAATCATCGCCGGCCGCAATGCCGATCCGGATCTTGGGCCGGAAGTGGTCGAACTGTTCCCGACGCTGCAACCGGGCGACACGATCCGCCAGCGTTAGGCTGCGATCAGGCGACCGTTTCCGACGCCGGCAATTCGGGTCGTCCGGATCTGACCTTCGGGTTGGTCGACGGCAAAGCTCACCTCGGCAAACTGCTCGGTGCGACCCAGACGCGCGCCTTCGACCAGAACCTGATGCGTCAGCCCGACCTGCGCCGCCAGATGGTTCGACAGGGCAGCATCCCCAACGGCCCGCAACCGCGCCGCCCGCTCTTTGATTTCGGGACCCCGGACCTGTGGCATCCGCGCGGCTGGGGTGCCGTTGCGTGGGCTGAACGGGAAGACATGCATGAAGGTCAGGCCGCAATCCTGCACAAGTTGCAGGCTGTTCTGGAACATAGCCTCGGTCTCGGTCGGAAAGCCAGCGATCAGATCGGCGCCGAAGATCATGTCGGGCCGCAGACGCCGCGCCTCATTACAAAAGGCAATCGCATCTTCGCGGGCATGACGGCGCTTCATCCGCTTCAGGATCATGTTGTCGCCGGACTGCAAGGACAGGTGCAAATGCGGCATCAGGCGGGGTTCGGTGGCAATGGCGCCCATCAGCGCGTCATCGGCCTCGATCGAGTCGATGGAACTGATCCTGAGGCGGGACAGGTCGGGCACCAGCCGGAGAATGCGCATCACGAGATCGCCAAGGCGGGGGCTGGCGGGCAGGTCTGCCCCCCATGAGGTCAGGTCAACCCCGGTCAGCACCACCTCATGAAAGCCGTTGTCCACAAGGCGTTGGATCTGATCGACGACCACCCCGGCCGGGACAGAGCGAGAATTGCCCCGGCCAAACGGGATGATGCAAAACGTGCAGCGGTGGTCGCAACCGTTCTGGACCTGGACATAGGCGCGGTGGCGGCCAAACCCGTCGATCAGATGCCCCGCCGTCTCGCGCACCGACATGATGTCATCGACCTGAACCTTTTCGGTGATGCCAATCAGATCCGGCGCAGCAATCCCTCGCCAGGTGTCGGCCTGCATCTTTTCATGATTGCCGATAACCCGGGTCACTTCGGCCATTTCGGCAAAGGTCTCCGGTTCGGTCTGCGCTGCACAGCCGGTCACGATGATCGGTGCACCGGGGTTTTCACGCGCCAGACGGCGGATTTCCTGTTTGGCCTTGCGAACCGCCTCAGCCGTCACGGCGCAGGTGTTGACGATCACCGCATTCTGCAGGCCGGCGGCAGCGGACAGCTCCTTCATCGCCTCAGTCTCATAGGCGTTCAGGCGGCAGCCCAAAGTGGCGAAAAC
>JBDTQR010000016.1:0-35738 GCA_039932095.1 bacterium
GATCATACAGCAGGCCGGGGCGGTCGCGGGTGTCGACCTCGATGATGGTGTAGATTTCCGACCCGTCATTGTCGAAGGTGATATGGGTGGGAAAGCGGAACTGGCGTTCGCGCTTTTTCATCTTGTCGCGGTCGGCAAGTGCGGCGCGGGCCAGCACCTCACCCTTTAGCGTCTTGGTGATCATACCGCGCAGACGTGGCAGTTTGATGATGTCGTAGGGATGGCCTTCGCTGTCTTGTATCCAGAACACGGCAGTGGCGTAGCCGTCCTTCGAGGTATAGGTCCGCGCGTCGACCACATTGGCACCGACAAGGGCCAAGGCCCCGGCCAGACGCGAAAATATCCCGGGATGGTCGGCGAGGGCAAAACTGGCGCGGGTGGCGTCGCGTTGCGGCTCCGGGGTCAGGTCGATGCGGATTTCGTCGTCCTTCAAGCCACGTACCAGCCGGGCGAAGGTTTCCTGCGTCTCGGTGTTCAGACCTTGCCAATAGGGATCATAGTGGCGGTTCATCTCACGGTTCAGGTCGGCGGTCGTCCAGTCGGTCAAGAGTTTGCGCAGTTCCGCCCGGCTTTCGCGGACCGCCCGATCGCGGCTGTGGGTTTCGGCGCCGCCTTCAAGTGCCTCGGTTGTCAGGTTATAGAGGTGGCGCAGCAACATGGCCTTCCAGTTGTTCCAGGTGCCCGGCCCGACGCCGCGGATGTCGCAGACCGTCAGGATCGTCAGCAGGTCCAGCCGTTTGCGGGTTTTCACCGCCTTGGCAAAGTCGCGCACGGTGCGCGGGTCACCGACATCGCGTTTTTGCGCCATGTCGGACATCAGGAGGTGGTAGCGCACCAGCCATTCGACGGTGTCGGTTTCCTCTTGCGTCAGGCCCAGACGTGGGCAGATCCGTCGCGCCATCTGCGCGCCGATGATCGAGTGATCCTCGGGCCTGCCTTTGCCGATGTCGTGCAGCAGCAGGGCGACATAGATGACCTTGCGGTTGACTCCGGCTTTGAGGATGCCCGAAGCGATCGGCAATTCCTCGACCAGTTCGCCGCGTTCGATCTGGGCAAGGCAGGACACGCATTGGATGATGTGCTCGTCGACCGTGTAGTGGTGATAGACGTTGAACTGCATCATCGCGACGATGTTTTCAAATTCGGGGATGAAGGCCGACAACAGGCCCAGTTCGTTCATCCGGCGCAGGGCTCGTTCGGGATTGCCGTGTTTCAACAGGAGGTCGCGGAAGATGCGGACCGCCTCGGGGTCCTCACGCACGCCATCGTCGATCAGGTTCAGGTTGGCGGCGATCAGGCGCATGACATTGGGGTGCAAGAGATAGCCCGACCGCAGCGCCTCTTCGAACACCGCCAGCAGGTTGAGAGGGTTTGACAGGAACTGCGCCGGGTCCACCACATCAATCCGGCCCTGGGCCAATTTGTAGCCTGCCTTGACCCGGCGGCGTTTCAAGAGGCCCAGCAGCCGGGCCTCTGGCTTGACATGGCGGGCTTCAAGTTCGGTCAGGAAGATGCGGGTCAGCTCGCCGACGCGGGTGGCGTGGCGGAAATAGTCCTGCATGAATTGCTCGACCGCACGGCGACCGGCGCTGTCGGTGTAGCCCATGGCCTCTGCCACCTCGACCTGCAGGTCGAAGGTCAGCTGATCGGTGGCGCGGCCGGTGATGTAATGCATATGGCAACGCGCAGCCCACAGGAAGTTTTCGGCGCGGCGGAAGATGGCGTATTCCTCAGCGGTCAGCAGGCCGGCTCGCACCAGACCTTCGGATGAGGCGACGCGGTGCAGGTATTTCCCGATCCAGTACAGGGTCTGCAGGTCACGCAAGCCACCCTTGGCCTCTTTGACATTGGGTTCCAGCACATAGCGTTGGCCGCCCTGACGCTTGTGACGCTCGCCGCGTTCCGCCAGCTTGGCCTCGATGAATTCGCGGCCCGTGGTGCGGAACAGGTCCGACCAGAGCCTGGATTCCAGTTCATCGGCAAGGTTGGGGTCACCCGCGACATAGCGGTGTTCCAGAAGCGCGGTGCGGATGGTGATGTCCTCGCGACCCAGACGGATGCAGTCTTTGACCGAACGCGAAGAATGGCCGACCTTCAGCTTCAGGTCCCACAGGACGTAAAGCATGCTTTCGATGACATTTTCGGCCCAGGGTGTCAGGCGCCATGGGAACAGGAACAGCAGGTCGACATCGGAATGTGGGGCCATTTCGGCGCGGCCAAAGCCGCCGACCGCCAGCACCGCCAGACGTTCGGTGTCGATCGGATTGGGCAGCGGGTGCAGCATGATGGCGATGGCAAGCGAGGCGCGGACCAGGGCGTCGGTCAGGTCGGCCTGGGCACGGATCTGGGTCAACGCGTCCAGCGGATTGGCGGCGAAGCCGGCCCGCAAGGCGGCATTGGCATCATTCTTGGCACTGGCCAGCAATTGAGCCGCCGCTGTGCGGGCCGCGCGGGCATCGCTTTGTCCGGTCACGGCGGCCGAGATCGCCTCAGCCAGACCAGGGGACGCCAGCGTCTTTTCGGCCGAACGCAACAGTCCGGTGTCTTGCACGGAACGCTCCCAGGGGACGGTGGCGCGGGACTTCCGCGCCTTGTCAGAAACCGGCACCGCCGAAGTTGCTTGGGGCGGGGTCGATCACGACCACGTGGCTGTCCTGTATCTGGGCAATTGCAAGGCCGCGGTCGGTGGTGCCATCGCTGCGCAGGCGGAAGATGCCGCCGACGCCGACAAAACCGGCGTTCTGGGTCAAGTCCGCCGTCGTGAACGACCGCGCTCCACCACGTTTGGCAATGGCGCCAATGGCCGCGATGCCGTCATAGGCAAAGCCGGCATAGATCGGCGGCGATTCGCCGTAGGCGGCTTCATAGCGAGCACGGAACTGCTGATGGGTGGCAGGATCGGGCAAGGCGAACCACGCGCCTTGCACGCCGGGCAAGGCAAGGGTGGCAGGTGGAATGTCCCAGCGGGCGAGGCCGACAAACTGGGTCGAAGCCGGGTTGATGCCGTTCTCCATCAAGAGCTGGCTCAGCAGCGGCAAGGCGCCGGAATTGTCCGCCGTCAGGAACAAGGCGTTGGCCGAGCTGGATTTTGCTGACGCGGCAATGCCCGGCACCGCCGCAACAATGCCGTTCTGCGAGAATTCGTAGGTGCCGACGGCAGCGACCGAGCCACCTGCCTCGACCACAGCGCGCTGAATGGCGGCTTTGCCGATCTGACCGGCCGGGTCGGGATCATGCACGATCATGATCCGGTCAAGGCCCTTGCTGACGGCATAGCTCGCCAGACGGCGGGCTGTGGTGTCAAAGGTCTGGCCAAGGATGAACACATTGCCGCCCGCGACATCGGGGTTGTTGGAGAAGCTGAGCACGTTTATGCCTGCCGGGGCCACGGCCACGCCCGCGGCATTCGCCTCAAGCGCGAAGAATGGCCCAAGGATGATCTTGGCCCCGTCATTCACCGCCTGGGTCGCCATGGCGGCGGCCTGCGCGGGCGAGCCCTGGGTGTTGTAGACGCGCAGATCGATCTTTACCCCGCCAAGATCGGCAATCGCCAGCCGGGCAGAGTTCTCAAGGCTTTTGGCGATGAAATTGTCCGTGGCATCGGCAGACCCGCCCGGCACCAGCAGGGCCACCGGAATGTTGGAGCCGTCATAGCGCGAGGGTCCGCCGGTTGTCGGGCCAGCCCCCGGTTCGCAGGCTGCGAGCGCCAGGCCTACCACCAGCAAAACGATTTGGACTGCAAACCTGCGGACACGGGACAAAACGGGCAACATCATATACTCCCTACTTTCACGGATGGGCGGCTGAAGCGACAGTAAGCATATAGCCTGAGCTTGTAAACTTGACAGGGGATTTATCAGCATGACGATTGGCGAGGCTTTGCCGGACGGCGGGCGGCCCAAGGGCGGGCGAATTGCCGCCGGTCTGCATCTGGTGTCGACCCCGATCGGGGCGGCGCGTGACATCACATTGCGGGCGCTGGATATTCTGGCAGCGGCGGATGTGCTGGCGGCCGAAGATACCAGAACCCTGCGCCATCTGATGGAGATCCACGGCATCGCGGTCGCCGGACGGCCGATGATCGCCTATCACGACCACAATGGCGCCTTGGCGCGGCCACGGCTGATCGCGGCGCTGAAGGACGGCAGGTCGGTGGCCTATGCCTCGGAGGCAGGAACGCCGCTGGTGGCGGATCCGGGGTATCAACTGGCGCGGGCGGCGATTGCCGAGGGATTTGCGGTGCTGGCAGCGCCAGGGGCGTCGGCGGTGCTGTGTGCGTTGACCGTGTCGGGGCTGCCGTCGGACCGTTTTACGTTTCTGGGATTCCTGCCGCCGAAGACGACGGCGCGCAAAAGTGCCTTGAGAGAGGTCAAAGAATGGGGAAGTTCACTGATCATTTATGAATCACCCCATAGAGTGGAAGCGTGCCTGCGGGATCTGCGGGAGGTGTTGGGGGCAGAGCGACAAGCGGCGGTTTGCCGCGAACTGACCAAGAAATTCGAAGAAATCAGCCGCGGCACCTTGGCCGATCTGGCCGAGGCTTTTACCGGGCGTGATGTGAAAGGCGAGGTGGTTATCGTGGTCGACCGCAGTCCGGAAATCGAAATTCAGGCTGAGGATGTGGAATTGGCACTGAGGCAGGCTTTGGCGACCCATTCTGTGAAAGAGGCTGCGGCCAAAGTGGCGGAAAAGTTTGCCATGTCGAAGCGGGATGCCTATCAGATGGCGCTGAAAATGGGAAAAACCGAATGACGGGTGCTATATCCTATCATGCTGGGCTCTGTGCCGAAGAGTCGGTGGCGCAGCTTTACGGTCAGACCGGGCGCAATGTCGTCGCGCGGCGGTGGCGGGGCACGGCCGGGGAAATTGACGTGATTGCCCGCGAAGGGGATTTGGTCATCTTCATCGAAGTGAAGAAAAGCCGAACCCATGCGGAAGCTGCCGAGCATCTGTCGCCGCATCAGATGCAGCGACTTTGGCAGACGGCGGAAGAGTTTCTGGGTTCGGAACCGCGCGGTCTGGACACCGATGTGCGATTCGATGTGGCCCTGGTCGATGCCGTGGGCCGGATCGAGATTGTTCATAACGCCTTTGCTGCCTGATCAATTGCATCTGGCAGTGACCTGCGCCATTTAAGGGCTCTGGTCGCAGGAGTTGCCGATGTCGTTGAAAGTCGCCTTGCAGATGGACCCGATCGGGTCGGTCAATATCAACGCGGACAGCACGTTCCGCATTGCCTTGGAAGCGCAGATCCGCGGGCATTCGTTGTTCTACTACACGCCGGACAAGCTGGCCTTTGTCGAGGGTCGAGTCACCGCGCGGGGATATCCGGTCGAACTGCGCCGTGAATTGGGCAACCACGTGAACTTTGGCACTGAGGTCGAGGTTGATCTGGCGGAGTATGATGTGGTCTGGCTGCGACAGGATCCGCCATTTGACATGGGCTACATCACCACGACGCATCTGCTCGATATGATCCATCCGAAGACCCTGGTGGTGAATGATCCGTTCTGGGTGCGCAATTGTCCGGAAAAGCTGTTGGTGCTGCAGTTTCCCGATCTTATTCCGCCGACCGCGATTGCGCGGGATCTGGCGACGATCAAGGCGTTCAAGGCGCGGCATGGCGATATCATCCTGAAGCCACTATACGGCAACGGCGGGGCGGGGGTGTTCCGGCTGGACCCGAACGACCGCAATCTGTCGAGTCTGCATGAGTTGTTCACCTCGATGAGCCGCGAGCCGTTGATCGTGCAGAAGTTTCTGCCGGATGTCTCCAAGGGCGACAAGCGGATCATTCTGGTCGATGGCGAGGCAGTCGGCGCGATCAACCGGGTGCCGCAGGCCGGGGAGACAAGGTCCAACATGCATGTCGGCGGGCGGCCTGAGAAGATCGGCATGACCGTGCGCGATCTGGAGATTTGCGCGGCGATCGGGCCGACTTTAAGAGACAAGGGTCAGGTTTTCGTCGGCATTGACGTGATCGGCGACTATCTGACCGAGATCAACGTCACCTCGCCGACCGGCATTCAGGAGTTGGAGCGGTTTGACGGGACCAACGCGGCCGAACGGCTGTGGCAAGTCATCGAAGCCAAGCGCGCCGCGATGGCATGAGTCTGCGGCTGCGCCTGTTGAACCAGTTGCTTGGGCTGGTGGCGCCGCCGATCCAGTCGCGAACCACTGACCCGTTCGCCGCACGGGTGAATTTTGACCGCATTGCGCGGCTGTTTCGGCGGCCGCCCAATGTCCTGCATCTGGTCGATGCCGGGCCGGTGCCGTTACATTGGGTGTCGGCGCGGCGGCGGCGGATCGACTGGGTGATCCTGTATCTGAATGGCGGCGCCTATCTGACCGGCAGTCCGCTGACCCATTTTGCGCTGGTGGCGCGGATTGCCAGGATGACTGGGTTGCAGGCCGTCATGCCGGGCTACCGGCTGGCACCTGAACATCCGGCACCAGCAGCCTTTGACGATGCGGTTGCGGCCCATGCGCGGTTGCTGGCCAAGGGATTTGCCCCCGAGCGGATCATTCTGGCCGGGGACAGCGCGGGCGGCGGGCTGGCATTGGCGCTGCTCGCCGACCTGTGTGCCCGGAACCTGACCCCGGCGGGGTTGTTTGCGTTTTCGCCGTGGACCGATCTTGCGCTGACAGGGGAGAGCCTGGTCAGCCATGCCGACTTCGATTGGATCGTGCCGACCGGGCAGATCCGCGAGGCGGTCGATCTGGTGTTGGCGGGCGGCGATCCGCGTGATCCGCGGGTGTCACCGCTCTATGCGGCATTCCATCGCCCGCCGCCGGTGTTCTTTCAGGTCGGCAGTCGGGAAATGCTGCGGGATGACAGCCGCCGGATGGCGGAGGTTTTGCGGCAAGCGGGCGGGCAAGTCATTGTTGAGGAGTGGCCGGAGTGTCCGCATGTCTGGCAGATGCTGGACGGTTATTTGCCCGAAGCGCGGGAGGCGTTGCTGCATACGGCTGATTTCGTTGCGCGACTGGTCAGTTCTTCGTCGCCACCGCCAGCCGGTAGCTGACCGCTTCGGCGACGTGCGGCCGGCGCAGGGTGGTGGCACCGTCGAGGTCGGCAATGGTGCGGGCGACGCGGAGGACGCGGTGATAGCCGCGCGCCGTGAGGCCAAAGCGTTCGGCTACCTTGGCCAGCAGGTCGCGGCTTTCGCTGTCAGGCGAGGCGATTTCTTCGAGTTTGGCGCCCTCGGCATCGGCATTCACCCGCATGCCGGGATGGTTTGCGAAGCGGGCAGTCTGGATGGCGCGGGCGGTTGCCACACGGGCGGCGACCACGGCAGAGGTTTCGCCGGTCGCCGGCAGGTCGAGGTCGGTGTAGGCGACCGGGGGCACCTCGACCCGCAGGTCGAAACGGTCCATCAGCGGGCCGGAGATCCGGCCAAGGTAATCGGCGCCGCATTCCGGGACCCGGGCGCAGGCACGGGTCGGGTCGGTCATGTAGCCGCATTTGCACGGATTGGCGGCAGCGACCAGCAGGAAGCGGCAGGGATAGCGAATATGGGCATTGGCGCGGGCGACGACGATTTCGCCGGTTTCGATGGGTTGGCGCAGGGTTTCCAAGACCGTGCGGGGGAATTCGGGGAATTCGTCCATGAAGAGGACGCCGTTATGGGCGAGGCTGACTTCGCCGGGTTTGGCACCTTTGCCGCCGCCGACGATGGCGGCCATAGAGGCGGTGTGGTGCGGCTCGCGGAACGGTCTGGTGCGGGAGATGCCGCCTTCGGTCAGGAGCCCCGCGAGGGAGTGGATCATCGAGGTTTCAAGGGCTTCGACGGCGGACAGCGGCGGCATGATGCCGGGCAGGCGGGCGGCGAGCATGGATTTGCCGGAGCCGGGGGAGCCGACCATCAACATGTGGTGGCGGCCGGCGGCGGCGATTTCGAGGGCGCGTTTGGCGCGTTCCTGGCCCTTCACGTCATGCAAGTCTCGGGTCAGGGGGTCGCTGATGACCTCACCAGCCATGGCGGTGGGCAGCGGGGATTGGCCTGTGAAGTGGCGGATCACCTCGGTCAGCGAGCTTGCGGCGAAGACATGGGCCGCGCCGACCCAGGCGGCCTCGGCGCCGCATTCCTTGGGACAAAGCAGGGCAAAGTCGTGTTCGGCGGCGGTCATGGCTGACGGTAGTGCGCCGATCACCGGGATCAGCCGGCCGTCGAGCGCCAGTTCGCCGAGGGCGACCGTGGTGGCAACCTCATCCTTCGGGATGATTTCGAGAGCCGCCAGGACGGCTAGCGCAATCGGCAGGTCGAAATGCGAACCCTCTTTCGGCATGTCGGCGGGCGACATGTTTACCGTGATGCGTTTGGCGGGCATGGCGATGGCAAGGGCGGAGAGGGCGGCGCGCACCCTTTCCTTGGACTCGGACACCGCTTTGTCGGGCAGGCCGACAATCGAGAAGTTGGGCATACCGGCGGTGACGGCACACTGCACCTCGACCAGACGCGCCTCGATGCCGTCGAAGGCCACCGTATAGGCCAGTGCGACCATTCCAACCCCCGTTAAACTTGGTTAACGGAATAGCGGGGAAAAGGTTTACGACTGGTAAAGAGCGATGAATTTTGGCCATGCCTCGGGGTCCGCCACGGTTTTGTCGCGGCAGAAGGCGTTGCAGAAGCCCAAGCGGCGGCTGTTCAGTTCAAGCACATGGGTCACGGGCTTGCCGGAATAGGGGCAGGCGAGGTTTTCGGACTGGGTGCCGGTGACGGCGCGGGCGGGCAGGGATACGGGGCCGGGCCAGGGGCGTTGCGGATAGTCGCGGCGGTAAAAGTCCTGATCGGGCAGGTCGACCATGCCCATGGCGCGCCAGCGGCGGAAGGACGGGTGGGACAGGTGGGCGTTGACATAGGCCATCGCACGGGGGCCGACGGGAAGATTGTACCCGGCGATCCGGGCGGCGACCGGGGCGTAAAAAGCGTCGGCGGCCGAGTAAGCCCCGCACAGCCAGGTGTCAGAGCCCGTCTGATCCTGTGCCCAGGCCCAGATCGACTCCAGACGCCTCAGGTCGGCCAGCACCGCGTCGGGCGGGGCGCAGTCGCTGTAGCTGAGCCGTAGGTTCATCGGGCAATGGTCGCGCAGGGCCGCGAAGCCCGCATGCATTTCGGCGGCCATCATCCGGGCGGTGGCGCGGGCTTTGGGGTCCGCGGGCCACAGGCCGGCGTCGGGGTGGCGGGTGGCAAGTTCTTCAGCGATGGCAATGGTTTCGGGGATGACGATGCCCTCGCGCGTCCGCATGGTGGGAGCGGTCTTGGCGGGAAAATAGTCTTTCAGCATGTTGGGCAGTTCGTCACTGTAAAGCCGCGCCAGATGGGTCTGCACCGGGATGTTAAACGGATCGAACAGCAGCCAGCCGCGCAGGGACCAGCTGGAATAGGCGCGGTCGCCGATGACGAGATCATAGGTCATGGAAGTCTCCTTTGCCGCGCAGGCTAGGTGAATTGCCTGGCGGGGCAAAGTTCCGTTTTGTGCCGTAGTGCATCACGGATTGTGATGGGTGCCTTTCAGGACGAAGGGCAGACCGGCCATCACGCCAAGGACCAGATCCGCCGCCACCGCGATTTGCTGGTTGAGCCGGCCCTGATGGTCGCGAAAAGCGCGGGCGAGGGCGTTTTCCGGGACGATGCCAAAGCCGACCTCGTTCGAGACCACCACGACGGGAGAGGCGCAATGGCGCAGCGCGGTCAGCAGTTCGGCGGATTTCAGGGCTATGTCAGCCTCCGCCAACAGGTGGTTGGTCAGCCAGAGGGTTGCGCAATCCAGCAGGACGGCCTGGCCTGCGGGCATGTCGCGCAGAACCTTGGCGACGTCGTGGGGCGCGGTCCAGGTCGTCCAGCCCGTGCTACGGTCGGCCTGATGCTGGGCAATGCGGGCGCGCATCTCGTCATCCCATGCCTCGGCAGTGGCAATGTAGTGGCGCGGCAAACGGGCTGCGACGACCAGATTTTCCGCCAGCCGCGACTTGCCGGACCGGGCGCCGCCGATGACCAAAGTCAACGCCGGAAGATTCTTTGGAACATCTTGGGGTCCGAGCATGTTGTATCTGCGTCGAGATGAATAAGGGCCGAAATGGCCCGACAGGTCTGGAGGGTCTTATGGCGTTCGATGGATATACCGACCAAACACTGTCCCGCCAAGCGCGGAAGGCGGAATTGTTGGATGCTGCGACCGAAACCGCTATTGCGCGGGCATGGCGCGAAGAGGGTGACAAGGCGGCGCTGCACCGTTTGGTGACGGCGTATATGCGATTGGCGATTTCAATGGCGGCCAAGTATCGCCGTTACGGCGCGCCGATGAACGATCTGACGCAAGAAGCGGCCATTGGCCTGATGAAGGCTGCGGAAAAGTTCGAGCCTGATCGCGGGTTCCGGTTTTCGACCTATGCCGTCTGGTGGATCAAGGCACAGTTGCAGGACTATGTGATGCGCAACTGGTCGATGGTGCGGACGGGGTCGACCACATCGCAGAAGGCGCTGTTTTTCAACCTGCGCCGGGTGGAGGCAAAGCTGGTTCGTGAAGCGGCGGCCGTGGGGACCATATTGACCCCCGAGAATTTGCGGGTGGCAGTTGCGGCTGAACTGGGCGTGTCGGTCAACGATGTCATGGTGATGCAAGGTCGACTGGCCGGGTCGGATGCCTCGCTGAACGCGACGCAGGCGGCCAATGAGGATGGCCGCGAATGGATCGATGTGCTGGAAGACGACAGCGCCCAGGCGGCTGACATCTTCGAGGCGCGGCATGACACCGAGGTGCTGCGGATGCGGCTGGCCTCGGCGATGGCGCTGCTGAGCGCGCGCGAGCGTCTGATCGTGTCGGCCCGCCAATTGGGTGATCATCAGCGGACACTGGACTCGCTCGGTACCGAGTTGAAGCTGTCGAAGGAGCGGATCCGCCAGTTGGAATCGGCAGCCTATGGCAAGCTGCGCCGGACGCTGGAGGCCGAGGGCGCGTGGCTTGGCCATTTCATCGGATAGGGTGAATTGCGCGGTGTTGAGTTTGCTCGACCCAATGCGCTGCAGACCAGTGTCGTAACGAGTGGACTTGAGTTCGGGCGGCGGCCCTCATAGCTTGGGGGTTGTCGCCCTTTTTGCAGGTCTGCACTGATGTTGGCTGGAAAACGCGTTCTACTGATCATCGGTGGCGGGATCGCGGCTTATAAATCGCTGTTGTTGATCCGGCTGCTGAAAGGTGCGGGCGCTGCTGTGACACCGGTTCTGACGGGTGCGGGGGCAGAGTTTGTCACGCCCTTGTCGGTGGCAGCATTGGCGGCGGAGAAGGTCTACAGCAATCTGTTCGATCTGACGGACGAGGCCGAGATGGGGCATATCCAGTTGAGCCGGGTGGCTGACCTGATTGTTGTAGCACCCGCCACTGCCGATTTAATGGCCAAAATGGCCGGTGGGCGGGCGGAGGACCTGGCCTCGACCTTGTTGCTGGCTACGGATACGCCGGTACTGGTCGCCCCGGCGATGAATGTGCGGATGTGGACCCATCCGGCGACTGTGCGGAATGTGGCGCAGTTGCGCGCGGACGGCGTGCTGTTTGTCGGACCGGATGATGGCGAGATGGCCTGTGGTGAGTATGGGCCGGGGCGGATGGCGGAGCCCGAGGCAATCCTCGCATCCATTCAGGCCGCGTTGAGCGATGGGCCGTTGAGCGGACGGCATGTGCTGGTGACCTCTGGTCCGACACATGAGCCGATTGATCCGGTACGCTATATTGCCAACCGATCCTCGGGTGCGCAGGGCACGGCAATTGCGGTGGCGCTGCGGGATCTGGGGGCCAAAGTGACGTTTGTGACGGGGCCAGCCTCGGTTCCCGCCCCGGATGGAGTGGCGGTGGTCCGGGTGGAGACCGCAGCTCAGATGCTGGCGGCAGTCGAGGCGGCGTTGCCGGCCGATGCGGCGGTGTTTGCGGCGGCGGTGGCAGATTGGCGGGTGGCCAATGCCAGTGGGTCCAAGATGAAGAAGGATGGATCGGGAAAGGCACCGGCGCTGAAGTTTGCCGAGAACCGCGATATTCTGGCAGCGGTGTCCAAGGGGCCCAACCGACCCGCCCTGGTCGTGGGGTTTGCCGCCGAGACCGACGACGTGATCCGCAATGCAGTGGCCAAGCGTGACCGCAAGGGCTGTGACTGGATTGTGGCCAACGATGTGTCGCCCGCCACGGGGATCATGGGCGGGCAGGAGAATGCCGTTATCCTGATAACTGAAAAAGGCGCAGATGTCTGGCCACGTCTGGGCAAGGATGAGGTGGCGCGGCGGCTGGCGCGGCGGGTGGCCGAGGCTTTGGCCGCGACGTGACGGCGCAGGCAGATGGGATGGCCCTTGCAGTCGGGCGCGGTTCGGGCTTGAAGTCCGGCAAACATCCAGAGGAACCTGTCATGACTTCCAAGCAGCCCGGCGGGGCCACCATGGCCGAAGCGCAAGCCTTTCTGGCGCGGCATCCCGCTGTGGAAGCCATTGATATCATCCTGACCGACGTCCACGGCATCGGGCGGGGGAAGTCCATTCGGCGGCACGAGCTGGAAAGCCTTTTTTCGGCGGGTCGGGGCATTCCGGCGTCAATGTTCGCGCAGGATGTGGCGGGGGATGATGTGGCAGGCACCGGGTTGGTGCTGGACGACGGCGGCGGCGATCATCGCTGCTGGCCGATTGCCGGAACACTGGGGTTCATGCCGTCGACGGGCCGGGGGCAGGTGTTGATCAGCATGTACAACCCGGACGGCAGCGGGTTTGCCGCCGAACCGCGTCACGCTTTGATGGCGCAGGTTGAGCGGGCGCGCGCCTTGGGCTTTGAACCGATGGGCGCGCTGGAAGTCGAATTTTACCTTGTGGACCGCGAGCGCGACGCGCAGGGCCGGGTGCAGCCGGCGCGCTATCCGCTGACCGGGCGGCGCAGTCTGAACACCAACACCATGTCGGTCGATGAGCTGGACGAGATGTCGCCATTCTTTGATGCGGTTTACGAGGGGGCGAAGTCGCTTGACCTGCCGCTGGAGGCGCTGATCTCGGAATACTCGGCCGGGCAGTATGAGCTGACCATTCGCTACCGCGATCTGATGCGGGCGGCGGATGATGTGGTGATTGCCAAGCGGTTGATCCGGTCCACGGCGCGGCGGTTCGGGATGGAGGCCTGTTTCATGGCCAAACCTTTCGGCAGGCAGGCCGGATCCGGGATGCATCTGCATCTGTCTTTGGCCGGACCGGAGGGGGCGAACCTGTTTGCCGATCCCGCAGAGGGCACCTTGTCGCCGCTGATGATGCAGGCGATTGCAGGGGTGCGCGGGACGATCGGCGAGACGATGGTGGTTCTGGCGCCGTTCTACAATTCGTGGCGGCGGTTTGCCTCGGTGAATTACTCTCCCGGCAATGACACGTGGGGGGTTGAGAACAGGACTGTGGCGCTGAGGGTGCCAGCAGGCGCGGCCAAGGCGCGGCATTTTGAGCATCGGGTGGGCGGCGTCGATGCCAATCCCTATCTGGTGGCGGCGGTAACCTTGGGCGGGGCATTGGACGGCATTGCTGCCAAGGCCGATCCGGGGCCGCCGGTGGAGGGCAATGCCTATGAGCATCCGGTGAAGAACGACTTGCCGCGCACCTGGCTGGACGCGATTGACCGGTTGGAGCAGTCTGACTTTGCGCGTCGCGTATTGGGACCGATGCTGCATCAGGGGTTTGTCGCGGTGAAGCGTGCGGAATACATCAAGATGGCGCAAGAGGTGTCAGAGGCAGAATGGGCCTTGTACGGGTTCACGGTCTAGGAGGAGGCGATGACAGAGATCAGGTTTCGCCGGGTCGAAGGCAATGATCTGCCGCTGCCGGCCTATGCGACTGCAGGGGCGGCAGGGATGGACTTGCGGGCCTTTCTGCCAGAGGGGCCGGTGACATTCGAGCAGGGCCAGATGAAGCTGGTCTCCACAGGGTTTTCGGTGGAACTGCCACATGGCACCGAAATGCAGATCAGGCCCCGGTCCGGGTTGGCATTGAAGCACGGGCTGATCATCCCCAACGCGCCGGGTACGGTGGATGAGGATTACCGGGGCGTGGTGATGGTCGGGCTGTATCTGCTGGGATCAATGCCGCTGACGATCAACCATGGCGACCGGATTGCCCAAGGAGTGATTGCCGACGTGCGGCGCTATCCTATGGTCGAGGTGGTGAAACTGAGCGAAACCGAGCGCGGCGGCGGGGGTTTTGGCTCCACTGGGCGGGGGTAAGATGACGGTTGTCCTGACCATCTGCGCGGCGATCTGGCTGCTTGGCGCCGTGATGGATGCGCCGCGGGGGCAGCGCTGGATCGTGATGGGCGCGGTCTGGGCCCTGTCCCTGGTGGGATTTGCGTTGCTGCCGGCGGATAACCTGCTGGCGGGCGATCCACGGGTCTGGGTGATAGCGACGCTGCTGGGTGCGGTGGTCTATGGCTATCTGGTGCTGCTCGGCCGTTTGCGGGCACGCGGGGCCAAGGCGGCTTCCGCAACGACCCCGGCGGCGGTCTCAAAGGCGACATTTGGGCCAGATGAACTGGAGCGCTATGCCCGCCATATCATGCTGCGGGAAATTGGCGGGCCGGGGCAGAAGGCGTTGAAGAACGCCAGGGTGCTGGTGGTGGGCGCAGGCGGGCTCGGCTCGCCCTCTCTGCTCTATCTGGCGGCTGCGGGGGTCGGGGTGATCGCGGTGATGGACGACGATGTGGTCGATGCGTCGAACCTGCAGCGTCAGGTGATCCATAGCAGTGACCGGATCGGGACGCCAAAGGTGCTGTCGGCTGAGGCGGCGATGCAGTCGCTGAACCCGCATGTGCAGGTGGTGGCCTTGCGACAGCGGTTGACGGCGGACAATGCGACGGTGCTGGCGGATTATGACCTGATCCTTGACGGCTCAGACAATTTCGACACGCGCTATCTGGTGAACCGAGAGGCCGTAAAGGCGGGCAAGCCATTGATTTCGGCGGCGATCACCCAGTGGGAGGGACAGATCAGCCTATATGACCCCGCCCATGGCACGCCGTGTTACGAATGCGTCTTTCCCCATCGCCCGGCCCCCGGCATGGTGCCGACCTGTGCTGAGGCTGGAGTGGCCGCGCCGTTGCCCGGGGTGATTGGCGCGATGATGGCGATGGAGGCGGTCAAGCATATCACCGGCGCGGGTGAAACCCTGCGCGGGCGGCTGATGATCCACGACGCGCTCTATGCCGAGACCCGGGTGTTCTCCATCAAACCACGGACTGACTGTGCGGTCTGCGGGGCAATACAGGCTAACGCCGCCGCGTCGTGACCAGATAGCCGATCACGGCGGCAATGATCACCGGGGTCCAGATCGTCGCCGGACTGGCGCGGTCGAGGAAGGCCTTCGCCTCACGCCGCGCCAGTTCGAAGTCGATTTCGGGCGTGGGCAACATCGGGCGGATCATCTGACTGCGCGACTTGGCCATCAACAACAGCACGGCGGCGACGAGGCAGAAGAAGGACCCGAGCAGCAGGGCGAGCAGCGCCGGGTCCATGTAGCGGGACAGCAGGATGAACAGCGCGGCGCAAAGTCCGACAAGGCCGATCATCAGGAAGGTCAGGGCCAGGATGACCAGCACTGACACTTCTGCGGCCCGGCGCGCAGCACGTTGGGCCGCACCGGTTGCCAGCAGCGCCGCAATGCGCAGAAGAGCGGTCATGCCTAGCGCCGCCCCATCAGCAGGCCGATCAACATTCCGGCCCCGGCGGCGATGCCCAGCGACTGCAACGGATGGCGGCGGACACTGTCGGTGACGTCATCCATGGCGCCAGTCGCCTGATCGGCGGCCTCTTCGCCCTTGGCTTTCAGGTCGGCAAAGGCTTGTCTGGCCGCGTCCTGAATGTTTTGCGAGCCGGTAGAGGCCATGGCGGCCAGCACCTCGGACAGCCGGGCGATGTCGGCGCGCAGGGCGGCGATCTGTGCCTCGAAATCGGCGACATTCTCGGCGCCCAGTGCTTCTTCAGCAGCCTCATGCGGGGTCTTGGGGTTGGTGGTCATCGTGGTCTCCTTTCATGTCAGACAGCGATTTTGGCCCGGCGCAGGTCGATGGTCCGGGTCGGTTTGCGGGGTTCGGCGGGCAAGGGGGTGGCCGCGACCGCACTCAACGCTTCTGCCAAGGCGTCCTCGATGGAGGTCGCCACGAAATCCGCCCCGATGGCACGGGCTTCGGCGATCTTGGCGGGATCGACGCCTTCGGCCTTGTGCGACAGATGGTCCGGGATGGCAATATCCTTGGGCATCGCCCAGATCACCACACCGACCCGTAAGTCGGGGGCAAGACGTTTGATGCGGCGAATGTGCAACAGCGATGCGCGTGACGGGCTGGGGTCAAGAAAGCACAGGATCAGGCAATCGCGCAATTGGGTCTTGGTTTGGGCGAAACGCGATGGGGCCAGATCGGCATAGGAAAGATGGCTCGCCGCGGCACCCTCGACCTGCAGCGCCTGAGTCAGCATCATCGCCGAGATATCGTCAATCGCCCAGCGACCGCCGATACAGGTGACCTCGGCGACCGGTATCGGTGTGGTATCGGGGGCGACGGTTGCGTTCAGGAATTCGGCCCGTTCTTCGGCGACCAATTCGGCCAGTTCGTCGATCATCTGGCCTGCCGCCTGAGAAAGGCGCTGTTCCTGAACCACGGTCAGCACGCCGCGGTCCCGGTCATCCTGGGCCAGCAACAGGGCGGGCAGGGCGACATCCTGATAGAAGTCCAGCAGGCTATGGTCCTCAAGCACCTCTTCGGCATGGGTCAGGGCCTCGGTGCTGTCGCCAACCAGCAGGCGTTGATACAGTTGCTGAAAGGGTGCCAGAACCGGCTCATCCCCCAGCAGGATGTCAAACAGTTCGAATTGCGGGATATGGCGGCCAAGGACGACCAGACAGACGGTTAGCGGGGTGGACATCACCAGACCGGGCGGCCCCCAGATATAGGTCCAAAACAGCGCGGCCACGATGATTGCCAGCGAGGAAACCCCGGTGCGCGAGCCGTAGAGCCAGGGTTCGACGGCATTGGAGGTGACCAGCTCCACCACAATGAACAGCGCGCCGGTCCACAGCACTGCCGACCAGTCGGGTGAAACGGCAAAGGCCAGAAACAACGGAAAGGCGGCAGCAAGGGCAGAGCCGATATAGGGCACAAACCGCAGGATCAGCGTCAGCACCCCCCACAGAATGGCATTGGGCACGCCGATCAGCCACAGGCCGACGCCGATCGGCACGGCGTAGATCGCGTTGACCAGCAGTTGCATCAAGAGATAGCTCGCCACGCGCGTCCCGGCATCGCTGAGCATCTGGGTGGTGCGGTGCAGGTCATTGCTGCCGACCAGCCGGATGAATCGGTCACGCAGATGCTCGCGCTCCATCAGCATGAAGATCACCAGCACGCCGACCAGACCGGACGTCGCAATCGGGCTGATCAGCGGCAGGACGAGGTTCTGCAACAGAGCGACGGCGCTGACATGCTCGACCACCTCCACCGGCATGGGCAGCGCTGGAGAGACGCCTTCGGCGGGCAGGGCGGCGCCAATTTCGCTGTTGATGGCGCGGATCATGTTCATGGCGTTGGATACCAGACCATGACTGTTGCCTTCGGATTGCAGGCCCGCCAACTTGATCATGATATTCTGCTGAAATGTCGGCAGGTTCAGGGCCAGATTGCCAAGCTGACTGGCCACCACCAGCGAAAATACCGCCATGACTGCGAAGGCCAGGACGGTGACCAGCAGGACTGCCCAGATCAGCGGCAGACCTGCGCGGCGCAATATGCTGACCAGCGGTGACAGGGCGAAGGTGATAAGCATGGCGATGGCCAGCGGTAGAAAGACGTCCTGTGCTAATTTCAGCACAACCGCGACCGCCAGCACGGCCATCATTCCAGCCAATGTGATGCGAGGCCGGGCCGCCAACGCGGGGCTCAAGGCCGGGAAACGGATCTCAGAAATCATTGGGTGACCCATTTTGCGCAGGTGACCCTATTACTTGGTGCAGAAAACCCGCGAGTCAAACCCCCATGCGATCGGCCGCTGCAGACCGCCTTGACGGGCCGCCGGAAAAGGGCGGAGGGGGGCGCTGCAATCTTCACCCTGCCGCTAATTGCGGCGCCTCCATCGCCAGTTCACCCGATCCGGTAGCTTGAGGCCGTGACACCGCCAAAGACATTGGTGTCATGATAGACCATCGTCGCCACCTCGTCTTCCGCCGCACCAAGCGCGGTGAACAGCGGCACCAGATGATCTTCCTGCGCGTGGCAGGTTCGGGCATAGGGAGCGCTTTCCCAGTCCAGCATCGCATCGGTCCGGGCTTTGCCGGTCTTGGCCATCGTCTCGGCCAGCCAGCCGTCAAAGGCGGCAGAGGGGACCTTGGCGCCGGGTCCGAACAGCCGCAAATTGTGATAGGACAGGCCGGAGCCGACGATCACCACACCGTCATCGCGAAGTGGGGCCAAGGCGCGACCCAGGGCAAAATGCGCCTCGGGCGAATAGCCGTGCTGCAGCGACACTTGATAGATCGGCACATTGGCCTCGGGGTACATCACATAAGCCGGTGCAAATGTGCCGTGATCAAAGCCCCGTTCAGGGTCGAGATGAGTGGGCAGACCGGCCGCGGCAATCAGATCGGCGGTATGCCGGGCCAGATCCGGGGCGCCCGGGGCCGGGTACACGATCTGATAGGTCTCGGGCGGGAAGCCACCGTAATCATAGACCATCGGCGGGTTCGGCGACGACATCACTGCAAAATCCGCCTGCTCCCAATGGCCCGACACCATGCAGATCGCCTTGGGCGTCGTGCCGATTTCGTCGGGCATCCGGGCCAGCGAGGTTTCCAGCGTCGCAAGCATGGTCCGCATGTTGGGTAGCCACGGCCACGGCCCGCCGCCATGCGAGATGAAATAGGTGGGAAGTCTGGACATCGGGGCCTCCATTCTGTCTCCCGCCAAAATGGACCTTGGCGCGGCTTGGTGCAATGGCACGGAATGATGGGCGAGTTGTGCAATGCTGCGCAGAAATGGCCGCGGTCGCCGGGTTTTTCAGAAAATGCGCGTCGGTTTTCCGCGCGCGTCAAGGTTTGGTGCAGGACTTTGTGGCAGGCTCAAGGCTGGGCAGGGGCAAATCGGAGCAGAGAAATGCAAATTAGCACGAGTTTTCAATCAAATGCGCTGTCTTTGTTGCGGTCGGCCGCCGCTGGCGACACTGCGGCGGAGGGAGGCGCCGGGACGCAGGCTCGCGTTGGAGCGCAGGCGTCGGTTTCGGGGGCTTCGGGACATCACCAACACGGTCACGGCCACGATGTGGGCCGGGAACGGTTCGGCGATGGAAGTGGCGCGGCGCGGGTGAAGGGGCGTCTGCAAAAGCTGTCGGCGATGTTGCAAATGCTGACGGAACAGAACCCGGACGCGCAGGGTGCCAGCTATGCCGCTATCGTGCTGGGCGGGTCAGGCGGGGCGGTGGCGGTTGCTTCGACACTGGCAGCCATCGCAGGCGGGGCTGGCGACACGCTGGTGATCGAAGCGCGGTCGATCAGCGATGTGACGACCGGCGCGGGCGATGATCAAGTGACATTGCGCGGCACCACGATCAACGGGATTTATACTGGTGCCGGGTCAGATAGGCTGTCGATTGTCGGGACCTTCGTGTCAGGCATTCACACGGATCAGGCCGGTCTGGTTGCCCCGCCATCGCCGCCTGCCGCGCCAGAAACGCCGGCTGAAGGGACGGAGCCTGTTTTGGTCCCCACGCCGACATTGGAGGCCGTGCCGGAGGTAGTAGCAGACCCGTCCGTTAACGCAAATGAGCCTGTGGTTGACACCTCTGGCTCCCCGACCGTGCCGATTGTGACGTTGGCGCCAGTTGTTGCGGGCAATGATGCGCTGTCGATTGCCGCCTATCTGATCCGCGACATAAGCACCGGCGACGACAATGATGCGATTGCCCTGTCCGGGCGTGTCGTGGCCCAGGTCGATGCCGGCGCGGGCGATGACGCGGTGGCAATCAAGGCGCAAGTGGTGACCGGGGTGACCGGCGGCAACGGCGATGATGCAATTGCGTTGGATGCGGGCGTGGGCGTCGCCGGGGTCGGCAACGCGGCGTCCTGGTTTGCCGTGGCGTCTGCCCCGGCGACTGCGACCCATGGCGGGATCATGGCCAGCGTCGGGGCGGCGGCGAAGGCCTATGCCGATGTCGACGGCGGCGCAGGCAATGACGTGATTTCGGTTCGTACCGCCTCGGTTTTGGCGGTGGCGGGCGGAGCCGGTGATGATACCGTCAACGCGCAAGGCGGAGCGATTTCGCTAGTCTATGGTGCGGGTGATGGCAACGACACCGTCAATGTTGCCACGGGTGCGCAGGTCGTGCTGCAAATCGCCGATGACGTGCCGGGCTATTCAGTCGAGTTTGGCAGTGACAGCATGACCATCCGGATGGGGGAAGGCTCGGTCACCTTCAAAGGCATCGGGGCAGGCACGGTCGGCATTCAGCAGGGCTCTGGCGGGCTGGCGCTGATCACGCAACCCGGAGCAGGCGCCCTCAATCTCGCGATTTGACCTGACCAGAACCGATTGTGGCCAATTTTAGCGAGGTCGTCCCAGTGATGCCCAAATTTACCTGCAAGTTTGGCCACCTGCGATATTGTTCCACCTGCCAAAGGCCCTCTGCATGACCATCGCCACCGACTACACCGCAATCCTGGCCGCTGCCGATGGCCAGCCCACTGCGGCGTGGAACGCGTTGACCAGTCCGGGCAGCCCGGTGATCGTGACCTACTCCTTTGTCACCGGTCCCGATCTCGCGACCTGGCAGGCCGACACGCCCTATGCCAACGACGGCTACACCAGCTTGACAACGACCGAGCGCGCCAATTTTCGCGACGCCCTGGCCGAATATCAGAGCGCCGCCGGGATCCTGTTTGTCGAGGTTGGCAGCGGGCAAGGCATGGTCAACGCCGTCAACACCTCTGGCTCATCTTATGGCGGCTGGGCCACCGTGGCGTCGTCGAGCACCTATTACACGGGCGGCGGCGAGTTGGTGATCGACAACAGTGGCAATTACGATGAAGGCAGCTACGCTTTCCAGACGATGCTGCATGAGTTGGGTCATGCCATGGGGTTGGAGCATCCATGGGAAGGTGGAGTCACACTCGCACCGGCGATCGACGATCAGGCCCACACCGTGATGACCTACAACACCACGTTTCCCTATGCCGAGCATCTGGGCACGCTGGATGTGGCAGCTCTGCAAGCTCAATATGGCGCGGCTTCGGCGGTGCAGGGCTGGACGGTTGTGATGGGCAAAAAGGTGCTGGATGTCACGGGATCCGGCCACGCGGATGCCATTCTGGGGGTTGCCGGGTCAAGCCGCCTCTACGGCGGCGGCGGGAATGACAGTCTGCATGGCCGCCAGTCAGATGACACGCTGCGCGGTGGTGGTGGGGCTGATCATTTGTATGGCAACACTGGCAATGACAAGCTGTATGGCAATCAGGGCGACGACAGCTTGTTCGGGTTCGACGATTCCCACTCGTGGAGCAGCGGCAGCGACACGCTTTACGGTGGAGCCGGCAATGACCAGTTGACCGGTGGCATGCAGGCCGATGTGCTGATCGGCGGCAGCGGCAATGACGTGTTGGATGGTTACGATGGCAATGACATCATGCGCGGCGGCGGCGGTTCAGACAGTCTTTATGGCGGAGTGGATTATGGGCTGTCGGGGGATCAGCGTCTGGTCGGTGGAGGCGGGTCGGACCTGATCAGCGGCGGGTTAGGGCAGGATTCGTTGTACGGCGGGGCGCGTCATGACGTGATGCTCGGCGGTGTCGGGCAGGACTATCTGACCGGGGGCGACGGCAACGACACGCTGTATGGCGGGGACGGATCGGACAAACTGGATGGCGGTGAGGGTGATGACCTGCTGTATGGTGGTGGCATCCCGGGGTCGAACGACACCTTGACCGGCGGAGGCGGCGCCGATCTGTTCGTGTTTACCAGCACGGACAATGGGGCGAATTTTTACGTTACCGATTTCGAACATGGTATCGATCAATTCGACGTCCGGGCGCTGCATCTCAACTTTGCCAATCTGACGGTGCAGGGCAGTTGGATTCACATCGGGTCGTTGTGGGTGAACAGCGATTCTGCCAGTCATTTGACCGCTGACGACTTTCTGTTCTAGTCGGCCCCTTGCCCCCGACAACGTCCCTCGTCCATAGTTGCGCATCGCTTCGTGACGCTTGCAACAAACGGGGAGTTCACAACATGAAAATATCTGCTGCTTTGGCCGGTCTGGCCCTTATGGGGTCGACATTTGCGGCCGTGGCCGACGGCTTGCCCGATCTGGCGGGCCGCGAGGTCACCATCGTGACCGAAAACGCCTATCCGCCGCTGCAATTTCTCGACAAGTCGGGCACTGCGGTGGGCTGGGAATATGACGCGATGGCTGAAATGGCCAAGCGGCTGAATTTCACCGTCAAATACCAGAATATCTCATGGGATGCGATGATCCCGGCCGTGTCGGAAGGCCAGTACGACATCGGCATGACCGGCATCACAATCAAGGATGACCGCAAGGAGAAGGTGGATTTCTCTGATCCCTATATGCGGTCGGAAATGGTGATGCTGGTGCGTGGCGACGAGACGCGGTTCAGCGACGCGAAGGGTTTTGCCGCGGACACGTCACTACTGGCCGCCGCCCAGCCCGGCACGACGCCGTTCTACACCATCGTCTATGATGTGCTGGACGGCGATGAGGCCAATGCGCGGATCAAGCTGTTCGAAACTTTCGGGGCTACGGTTGAGGCGTTGAAGGCCGGTGATGTCGATCTGGTGCTGACCGATGGCACGGCGGGGCAGGGCTATGTCGATGCCTCGGACGGCAAGCTGAAGATCGTCGGCGAAAAGTTGGGGACCGAGGATTTCGGATTCATCTTCCCCAAGGGCTCGGATCTGGTGGCGCCGATCAATGCCGGGATTGCCGCGCTGAAGGCCGACGGTACATTTGATGCGCTGAACAAGAAGTGGTTCCTTGACTACAAGATGGGCCAGTAGGGGCGGCGGCCCCGGTTGGTCCGGGGCCGGTTCTGATGAAAGCTGAACAGCGCGAAGATTTTCCATGGTGGCTGATCCTGCTGGTCGGGATCGGGGCGTGGATGTTTTACGAGGTCTGGGCCAACCAGATTTATTCCGACGTGCTGGCGACCCTCGCCAAGGGCATCTGGATCACAGTTGCAGTGACGCTTGTGGCCTATTTCGGGGCCTGTCTGATTGGGCTTGGTCTCGCCTTGGCCGGTCTATCGCGGTTTCAGGTGCTGCGGCAGGCCTCGCGGTTCTATGTCGAGGTGATGCGCGGGATTCCGATCATCGTGCTTTTGCTGTATGTGGCGTTTGCAGCGGCGCCCGCCTTGGTGGTGGCAGTGAACTGGGTGCTGGATCTGCTGGGCGTCGAGCCGTGGAAGACCCGCGATTTCCCGCTGATTGCCCGGGCGGTGATTGCGCTGACACTGGCCTATTCGGCCTTTCTGTCCGAGATTTTCCGCGCCGGACTTCTGGCGGTGGACAAGGGTCAGATCGAGGCGGCGATGGCATTGGGCCTGTCGGGGTGGCAGCGGTTCCGGCTGGTGGTATTTCCACAAGCGTTTCGCACTATCCTGCCGCCCTTGGGCAATGATTTTGTGGCGATGGTGAAGGATAGCTCGCTGGTATCGGTGCTGGGGGTGACGGATATCACCCAGTTGGGCAAGGTTACGGCTGCGGGCAATTTTCGCTATTTCGAGACTTATAATGTGGTGGCACTGGTCTATCTGACGATGACGATCGGGCTGAGCCTGCTGCTGCGGCGGTTGGAAGCGCGGTTGCGGCGGAAAGAGAAGTAGCGCGCCCTGCAGTTGGAATGCGCGCATTCCAGCATTGGATATTTGGGCCAGAATGAAAGGGCTTAGGATGAGCAATGTGTTGATGGGTGACTGGACCGGACCGTTTGAACTGCCGCCGTTTGCGGAGATACGCGACGAGGATTTCGCGCCAGCGTTTGATGCTGCATTGGCGGAGGCACGTGCGAATGTGGCGACGATTGCCGGGCAGGCAGAACCGGCGACCTTTGCCAACACGATCGAGGCGTTGGAATTGTCGGAGAAGGCATTGAGCCGGGTTGCCGGCGTGTTTTACAATCTGGTGAGCGCCGACAGCACACCGGCGCGCGAGGCGTTGCAAAGCAATCTGGCCCCGAAGCTGAGCGCCTTTGCGTCCGAGGTGACCAACAACAAGGCGCTGTTTGCGCGGATCGAGGATCTGTGGCAACGGCGGGAAGGGCTGGGGCTGGAGGCCGAGCAGGCGCGGGTGCTGGAATTGTATCGGCGGATGTTCGTACGCTCGGGGGCGCTACTGGAAGGGTCCGAAGCGGCACGGCTGACCGAGGTCAAATCGCGGCTGGCCGTTCTGGGCACCAAGTTCAGTCAGAACCTGCTGGCGGATGAGCGGGACTGGTTCATGGTTTTGGCTGAGGATGATCTGGTGGGATTGCCGGAGTTTGTCGTCGCCGCAGCCCGGGTTGCAGGGGAAGAGAAGGCAGCCAGTGGGCCGGTCGTGACGCTGAGCCGCTCGCTGATTGTGCCGTTTCTGCAGTTTTCGCCGAAAAGGGCGCTGCGCGAGAGGGCCTATGAGGCCTGGGTGGCGCGGGGGGCGAATGGCGGGGCGACGGACAACCGTGCAATTGCCACCGAGATCCTGAGGCTGCGGGAGGAGCGGGCGAAGCTTTTGGGCTATGCCTCGTTTGCCGACTACAAGTTGGAGCCCGAGATGGCAAAGACCCCGGCTGCAGTGCGCGGATTGCTGGAGCGGGTCTGGGCACCGGCAAAACGCAAGGCGTTGGAAGATGCTGCCGTGCTGGAAACCATGCTACGGGCAGATGGGGTTTCCGGTCCTCTGGAGGCTTGGGACTGGCGGTACTATTCCGAAAGACGGCGCAAGGCTGAGCATGATCTGGATGAGGCGTTGCTGAAACCCTATCTGGGGTTGGAGGCGATGTTGGGCGCGATGTTCGATTGTGCCACCCGGCTGTTCGGGTTGGAGTTTACGCCGCTTGACGTGCCTTTGTATCACCCTGATGCCCGAGCGTGGGATGTGTCGCGGGGCAGCAAGCATGTCGCGGTGTTTATCGGCGATTACTTTGCCCGCGGGTCCAAGCGCTCAGGCGCATGGTGTTCGGACATCCGTGGCCAGCAAAGGCTGGGCGGTGATCAAACCCCGGTCGTGGTGAATGTGTGCAACTTTGCCAAGGGAAAACCGGCGCTGCTGTCTTACGACGACGCACGGACCCTGTTCCATGAATTCGGCCATGCGCTACATCAGATGCTGTCCAACGTGACCTATGGCTTCATTGCGGGCACCTCGGTGGCGCGGGACTTTGTGGAACTGCCGTCACAGCTGTACGAACACTGGATGGAAGTGCCGGCGGTGCTGGAGAAACATGCCCGGCACCATGAAACGGGCGCACCAATGCCTGCGGACATGCTGGAACGGCTTTTGGCGGCGGGGACCTATGATCAGGGCTTTTCCACGGTGGAATTTGTCAGTTCGGCGCTGGTCGATCTGGCGTTCCACGAGGGTGCAGCACCCGCCGATCCGATGCAGAAACAGGCGGAGGTCCTTGAGGGGCTGGGCATGCCTCGGGCGATCCGGATGCGCCATGCAACCCCGCATTTCGCGCATATCTTCTCAGGCGACGGCTATTCCAGCGGCTATTACTCCTACATGTGGTCGGAAGTGATGGACGCCGACGCCTTTGCCGCCTTTGACGAGGCGGGCGATCCGTTTGATCCGGCGACAGCGGCTCGGCTGGAGAGGTTCATCCTGTCGGCGGGCGGGTCGGAAGAGGCGGATGTGCTTTATACCAAGTTCCGTGGCCGGATGCCGGGGGTGGAGCCTTTGCTGAGAGGGCGCGGTCTTGTGGAAAAGGTGTAGTGGGGCAGGCACCCTCGCACATCCGGGATGACGACAGACAGGAGATATCAGGTCCGCAGTCTACTGGGGGCATGGCCAAACCTTGCGCGGAAGGCGCGGCTGAGGGTTGAGGGAGACGAAAAGCCGGTGCGCAACGCCACCTCGGCCAGGGGGTGACGGGTGTCGGTGATCATCCGGCGGGCCGCAGCAAGACGCAGGTCTTGCGCGTAGGCGGCCGGTGTCATCGCGACGTTTTGCCGAAACAGCATTTCGAGCCGGCGCGGCGACAGGCCGATACGGGCGGCGAGGCTGGCCATCGGTTCGGGGGCGTCCAGTGTCGCCTCCATCCGGGTGATGGTCAGGGCGACGCGGGGGTCCAGCCTTGGGTCCGGCTTGGCGGCCAAGATTTGCGGCTCGGCCCCGCCGCGTTCGGTTGTGATAAAGGAGGCGGCCACCTTGAGTGCGAGCGCCGGGCCGTGGCGGGCGCGGATCAGGTGCAGCATCAGGTCGGTGGCGGGGGCGGCACCGCCTGCGGAAAAGCGGCTGCGGTCGATCACATAGCGGTCGGGCAGGACGTCAATCTCGGGATGGGCGGCGGCAAGGTCTTCGAGGTCTTCCCAATGTACGGTGGCCTTGTGGCGGTTCAAGAGGCCGGCGCGGGCGAGTACCCAGGCCCCGGCGTCGATGCCACCGATGGCGGTGAAGTTGCGCGCCATGCGCGACAGGTCGCGAATCAACGGCGCAGTGGCGACTTGCGATTGGCGGAAACCGGCGATGACGACAAGGGCGTCGGCGCCCTCGGCTGCTGACAGCGGGCCGGAGGAGGGCAGTTCGATGCCGCAGGTCAGCGGCACGGCGCGACCGTCGGGGGTGGTGATGCGCCAGCGAAAGGCCTCGGCCCCGAGGTGGCGGTTGGCAGAGCGCAGCGGGTCGAGGACCGAGGCGACCTCAAGGATAGAGGCTTGCGGCAGGACGAGAGCGGCCAGCGTGAGGGGGCCAATGGCCGGGGCGAAGATTGTTGCGGTTTTGGTCATGCGGATTTCGTAAATCGTCAAGCGTGGCGGCGCAAGTGGGATAGGATCGCCGCAACCTGATTGGAGGATTCCCATGCCTTTGGCCATGAACCGCGAAGTTTTCATCACTTGTGCCATCACAGGATCGGGGGGGACGCAGGACCGCTCGCCGCATGTCCCTCGCTCGCCCGAACAAATTGCGAAGTCGGCGATTGAGGCGGCCAAGGCCGGGGCGGCAATCGTGCATTGCCATGTGAGGGAACCCGAGACCGGCAAGCCGTCGCGCGACGGGCGGCTGTACCGGGAGGTGACCGAGCGGATTCGCGACAGCGGGACGGATGTGGTGCTGAACCTGACCGCCGGGATGGGCGGCGACCTGCTGTTCGACGGCACCGAGAAGATGGGTCAGATGGCGCCGAAGTCGGACATGGCGGGGGCGGCGGAGCGGGTGGCGCATGTCGTGGACTGCCGGCCGGAGATCTGCACGCTCGACTGCGGCACGATGAATTTCAACGAGGCCGACTATGTGATGGTCAACACGCTGGGCATGCTGCGTGACATGGCGCGGCGAATGGTGGCGTCGGGCGTGCGGATCGAGATCGAGGCGTTTGACACCGGGCATCTGTGGCTTGCCAAGGAACTGGCGCGTGAGGGAATCATCCAGGCGCCGACGCTGGTGCAACTGTGCATGGGGGTGCCGTGGGGCGCGCCGGATGATTTGAACACCTTCCTCGCCATGGTCAACAACGTGCCCGCCGACTGGTTCTGGTCGGCGTTCTCGATTGGCCGCAACCAGATGGCCTATGTTGCGGCCTCGGTTCTGGCTGGGGGGAACGTGAGGGTCGGGCTGGAGGATAACCTGTGGCTGGACAAGGGCGTGCTGGCCACCAATGCGCAACTGGTGGAGCGGGCGGTTTCGATCATTTCGAACCTTGGCGCGCGGGTGATCACCCCGGCCGAGGTGCGGGCGAAGCTGAAGCTGGAAAAGCGGGCTCCGGTGGCGAGATGAGGTTGTTCGCGGAATTCTGCATGACCCTTTTGTCCGCTTGCGCGCCGCCTGTTTCGTCGGGCGGGAAATTGGCGCCCGCAGTTGAGACGATCCCCGGGCAAGCCGGGTCGATTGATGCGGTTGCGGCGTGCAACGCCAAGGGGGGGCATCTGGAAACCATGGAGTTCTTCGGCCCGGGCACCAACAGCGGCATGACGGAAGTCTGCATGTGAGAGACGTCGGCGCTGGTGGTGAGGTGAAGAGCCTCCGGTGGGGATATTTGAGAAAAGATGAAAGCCGGTAAGACTGGCAAGGGGTGATGATGACACGGAAAGCAGCGATCATCGGTGGTGGGGTTATCGGCGGCGGGTGGGCGGCGCGGTTCTTGCTCAACGGCTGGAACGTGTCGGTGTTCGACCCGGACCCACAGGCTGAACGTAAAATTGGCGAGGTTTTGGCGAATGCTCGGGCTGCTCTGCCTGCGCTGTCCGATGTGCCAATGGGGGCGGAGGGGGTGTTGTCGTTTGCGGCCACCATTACCGAAGCGGTGGAGGGCGCGGATTACATTCAGGAATCGGTGTCGGAACGGTTGGACCTGAAACACCGGGTCTTTGCCCAGATCCAGCAGTCGGCGGGGTTGGGGACGCCGATTGGGTCGTCAACCTCTGGCTTCAAGCCCAGCGAGTTGCAGGAGGGGGCGGCGAACCCTTCGGTGATTTTTGTCGCCCATCCGTTCAACCCGGTCTACCTGTTGCCGCTGGCCGAAGTGGTGCCCTCGGCCAGGTCGGACGCCAAGGTCATCGAGGCCGCCAAGACCATCCTGCGCGAAATCGGCATGTTCCCCCTGCATGTCCGCAAGGAAATCGACGCCCATATCGCCGACCGTTTCCTGGAGGCGGTGTGGCGCGAGGCGTTATGGCTGGTCAAGGACGGGGTTGCCACGACCGAAGAGATTGACGAGGCGATCCGCATGGGCTTTGGCCTGCGCTGGGGCCAGATGGGGCTGTTCGAGACCTACCGGGTGGCCGGCGGCGAAGCCGGGATGAAGCATTTCATGGCGCAGTTCGGGCCCTGCCTGACTTGGCCGTGGACCAAGCTGATGGATGTGCCGGAGTTCAACGACGAACTGGTTGACCTGATCGCCGGCCAGTCGGATGCCCAGTCGGGGATGCACACGATCCGCGAGTTGGAACGCATCCGCGACAGCAACCTGATCGGCTTTCTACGCGCGCTGAAGGACCGCAACTGGGGCGCGGGCAAGGTGTTGCGCGAGCATGACGCGCGGCGGGCGGTCGCGTTCCATGAAACGGTGCCAGAGGGCGCGCCGTTGGTGCTGGCCCAGATGCAGGTGCTGCCGGGCTGGATCGACTACAACGGCCACATGACCGAAAGCCGCTATCTGTTTGCTGCCTCGGAAACTACCGACGCTTTCCTGCGGCTGATCGGGGCGGGGATGGACTATGTGGCGGGCGGGCACAGCTATTACACCGCCGAGACCCATATCATGCATCTGGCCGAGGCGCGGCTGGGCGACCGGCTGACCGGCACGATGCAGATATTGAGCGCCGATGAAAAGCGGCTGCATATCTTCGTCCGTATCATGAAGGATGGCACGCCGGTGGCGACCATCGAGCAGATGTGCCTGCATGTCGACATGAAGGCGGGCAAGACCTGTCCAGCGTCGGCCGAGGTGCTGGCCAAGCTGATGCCGATCGCCGAGGCGCATCAGACGTTGCCAAGACCCGAGGCGACGGGGCGGTTCACTGGCCAGCGGAGGGCGTGATGGATTTCGGACTGAGCCAAGAACAGCAGATGATCGTCGACATGACCCGGGCCTTTGTAGAGGCGGAGCTTTACCCGCATGAGACAACGGTGGAGCGGACCGGGCATCTGCCGATGGAGTTGATCCGCGAGATCCAGAAAAAGGCCATGGCTGCCGGGCTTTACGCCGCCAACATGCCGGCAGAGGTCGGGGGTGCGGGGTTGGATACCTTGTCGTGGCTGCTCTACGAAAAGGAGCTAGGAAGGGCGAACTATGCGCTGCACTGGACCTGTGTGGCGCGGCCGTCGAACATCTTGCTGGCGGGCAATGCCGAACAGCGCGAACGGTATCTGATGCCCTGTATCCGGGGCGAGACCTGGGATTGTCTGGCGATGACCGAACCCGGGGCCGGATCGGATCTGCGCGGCATGAAGGCCACGGCGCGGCAGGACGGCGAAGACTGGATGCTAAACGGCACCAAGCATTTCATCAGCCACGCCGATCTGGCAGGCTTTGCCATCGTCTTTGTGGCGACCGGGGAAGAGGACACGCCGCGCGGGCCGAAGAAGAAGATCACCGCATTTTTCGTCGACAAGGGCACCAAGGGCTTCACCGTTCGCGATGGCTATCGCAACGTCTCGCATCGTGGCTACACCAACGCCGTGCTGGAGTTTGACGACTGCCGGGTGAACCAGCGGCAGATCCTGGGCGAGGTTCATAAAGGCTTCGAGGTGGCGAATTCCTGGCTCGGCGCGACGCGGCTGCAAGTTGCCTCCACCTGCCTTGGCCGCGCCGAACGGGCGATGGGTCACGCGCTAAACTACGCCGCCGAGCGTAAACAATTCGGCCAGCAGATCGGCAAGTTCCAGGGCGTCAGTTTCAAGCTTGCCGACATGGCGATGGAGTTGAAGGCGGCCGAACTGCTGACGCGCGAGGCAGCGTGGAAATACGATCAGGGCACCGTGACCGAGGCGGATATGTCGATGGCCAAGTTGAAGGCAACCGAAGTGCTGGCGATGGTGGCCGATGAAGCGATCCAGATCCACGGCGGCATGGGGTTGATGGATGAACTGCCGCTGGAGCGGATCTGGCGCGACGCGCGGGTCGAACGGATCTGGGAGGGTACGTCCGAAATCCAGCGCCACATCATCAGCCGAGAATTGTTGAGGCCGATCGGGGCGTGAACGATTGCACCGGGGTTTCACACCCCCGGACCCCCGTGGGATATTTTTGAACAGGTGAAATCAACGAAATGTTAATCAGAATGCGAAATGTTGAAAATGCCGAACAGGGCGGGATCCCAATGACGGTGACGGGTGAAACCCTGCCTCGCCAACGCGACGAGGCAGGGCACAGGTCTTTCGATTTCATCTGTCCGGAAATATCCTCGGGGGTCCGGGGGCAGACAGCCCCCGGCGCGTGGTTCACGGCCGGCGGCCGGCCATGACGCGGCTCGACCGACTTCTGCGCCCGAAAAGCATTGCCGTTCTGGGGGCAAGTTGGGCGCTGAACGTGATCGAGCAGTGCCGCAAGATGGGTTTTGCCGGACCAGTCTGGCCAGTGCATCCGAACAAGGCGGAAATCGGCGGGTTGCGGGCCTATGCGTCGTTGGGTGATCTGCCAGCGGTGCCGGATGCGGTGTTCATCGGCGTCAATCGCTTTGCGACCATTGATGTCGTCCGGGAATTGGCAGCTATGGGGGCAGGAGGAGCGATCTGTTTTGCCTCGGGCTGGACCGAGGCCGGAGCGCCGGAGTTGCAGGCTGATCTTGTGGCTGCGGCCGGGGATATGCCGATCCTCGGGCCGAATTGCTACGGCGTGATCAACTACCTTGACGGTGCACTGCTCTGGCCGGATCAGCATGGCGGGGTGTCGGTTGACCGAGGCGTGGCCCTGATCAGTCAATCGTCCAATATCGTGATCAATCTGGGCATGCAGAAGCGGGCTTTGCCGGTCGCTTATGTCGCTTGTCTGGGCAATGCGGCGGTGGTGGGTCTGGCAGAGTTGGCGGGGGCGCTGCTGGCGGACCGGCGGGTCACAGCGATTGGTCTCTACATCGAGGGGATCGACGACGCGGCCGCCTTTGCCGGCTTTGCTGCGGCGGCGCGGGCGGCAGGCAAGGGTGTGGTCTGCATCAAGTCGGGCAAGACCGAGCTGAGCCGGGTCGCGGCGGCCTCACACACTGCCTCGCTTGCGGGGGGCGGGGTGGCGTCCAGCGCCTTTCTGCGGCAGATCGGGGTGGCAGAAGTCAACACGCCGTCGGAACTGATCGAGACATTGAAGATATTCCATGTCCATGGGCCGCATGTGGGGCAGCGGTTGTGTTCGCTGTCTTGCTCCGGCGGCGAGGCGGGGCTGGTTGCGGATCTGGCGGCGCCCTTCGGGATTGCGTTTCCGCAAGTTCCGGTGGAGGTGCGAGAACGGCTGGCCGAGATCCTTGGGCCGATTGTGACCGTGGCCAATCCATTGGATTATCACACTTTCATCTGGGGCGACGGGCCGCGCACGACCGATGTCTTCCGCACGATGCTGTCTGGCTATGATGCCGGGCTTTATATCATCGACACGCCGCGGGCGGATCGCTGCGATCCGTCGGGCTATCAGCCGGCCCTCGATGCGATCGTGGCGGCGCAACGGGCTACGGGGAAGCCGGCATTTCCAGTGGCCTCGATGGCGGAGAATTTCGATGAAGGCTACGCGGCGGATCTGATGGGGCAGGGGGTCTGCCCTCTGCTGGGGTTGGAGACTGCTCTGGCGGCGATCGCGGCGGCACAGATTGCGCCGGGCCGACTTGGGTGGCGACCTGTTGCACCGGTGGTTGCAGGGTCCAGCCGGTTGTTGAGCGAAGCAGAGGGGAAGGCTTTGCTGGCCGTTTCCGGCGTGACGGTGCCACGATCGGTGGTGGCGGCGACCCTGGATCTGGCTGCGGACGCGGCTGTGGGATTGACCGCGCCCTTCGCGCTGAAAGGTCTGGGTTTTGCCCACAAGACCGAGGCTGGGGCGGTGCGCCTCGGGTTGGCGACGCTGGCGGGGCAGGCCGAGATGCCCGGGGCTGCGGGGTATCTAGTGGAAGAGATGGTGACCGGAGCCGTGGCTGAGGTGCTGGTCGGACTGCGGCGCGATCCGGTGTATGGGATTTCGCTGACGCTCGGCACGGGGGGCATTGCGGCCGAGGTGCTGGCCGATACCGTGACGCTGATCTGGCCGGTGACCGCCGAGGAGATCGTGTTGGAAATGGCCAGACTGCGGCTCTGGCCGCTGCTTGATGGTTATCGCGGAAGGCCGCGGGCCGATATTCGGGCTTTGGCGGCACTGGCGGTGCGGTTGGGCGAGATGATGGCAGCCGATGACGGTCTGGAAGAGATTGAAATCAACCCGGTGATGCTGCGTGAGGCCGGGGCGGTTGCAGTGGATGCGTTGATCAGGAGGGTGTGCGGTGGAGATGACAACTGAGGGGCCGATCAAGACGCGGCGCGAGGGCACGATTCTGGAAGTTACGCTGGATCGGCCCAAGGCCAATGCGATCGACCTGAAAACCAGCCGGATCATGGGCCTGACATTCCGGGCGTTCCGCGATGATGACAGCCTCAGGGTCTGTATCCTGCGGGCGGAGGGCGAGAAATTCTTCTGTCCGGGCTGGGACCTGAAGGCTGCGGCGGACGGCGATGCGGTGGATGGGGATTATGGAGTTGGCGGGTTTGGCGGCCTGCAGGAACTGCCCAATCTGAACAAGCCGGTGATCGTGGCGGTGAACGGGATTTGCTGTGGCGGCGGGCTGGAACTGGCGTTGTCGGGCGATCTGATCCTGTGTTCGACCAATGCGACCTTTGCCTTGCCGGAGATCAGGAGCGGGACCGTGGCGGATGCGGCCTCGATCAAGCTGCCGAAGCGGATACCTTATCACGTCGCAATGGATCTGCTGTTGACCGGGCGGTGGTTTGACGCCGAGGAGGCGTTGCGCTGGGGGATCGTGAAAGAGATTTGCCAGCCCGACGAGTTGTTGACCAAGGCCTGGGATCTGGCGCGGTTGTTGGAAAGCGGGCCGCCACTGGTCTATGCGGCGATCAAGGAAGTGGTGCGCGAGGCCGAGAACATGCGGTTTCAGGACGCGCTCGCTCGGGTCACCAAGCGGTTGCTGCCGACAGTGGACCGGCTTTACTCCAGCGCGGATCAACTGGAAGGGGCGCGGGCCTTTGCCGAGAAGCGTGATCCGGTGTGGCGAGGCGAGTGAAACTAGGCCACGATCTTTCAGCAAGAAAATCGGCGTTGGTGGCGTGGGGCAAAAAAAATGGCGCCGTCAGTTTGGCGTGCCAAGGTCGTTGCCTCTGGCGGGGAAATCCGGCCAAAATCTAAGGCTAGCCGAGACGGGCGTGATGCGGCGGTGGTGGCAAGGCATGCGGATCTGACACGGTCAGCGTCACTCTCGTGTCACCGGGCGGCGATGGCGGGATGATCCGGGGTCTGGGCGCGGATATTTCCGACGCCAGAGTTGATCGCAACGGCATTGTCCATGATCTTTTGTAACAGAGCGATGATGCTGGAATGATAGGTGTCCAGCTGGTCGATCGTTGCGCCGATCCGGCTGCCTTCGGCGCCGAGCCGGCCGCTTTCGACGCGGCCCATCACCCGAATGGTGTCCAGCCCCAGCATCGAGCGGCGCAGGTCGGAACTGGCCTGGTTCATCGCGATGGCAAGTTGTTCTGACTTGATCAGCCCGGCGCGTTCCATTTGATTGCAGCGAAGGCCGAGGTCAGCCAGAATTGTGGTTTCGGCGGCATGGTCGACACCGCTGCCAAGGTCCGGCTCGGCCCGGAACTGTTGTATCACCTCTGCCTGCAGCAGCGCACAGATCTTGAGAAAGACTGCATCTTCGAAGGCTTGCGTCAATGCCAGACTGATACTTTTCTTTCCGCGGGCAAAGGCGGAGATTTCGTGAAACAGCTCGGATGAGGTGGAGTTGTAGATGTCGGAAATGGCAGAGATCGGGCCGCCGGAGGGTTCGAGCCGCGAGGCAAGGATGCGCATATTGGTCGGCAGGTCGCGCAAACGGTCGAAATTGCGCAAAAGGTCGTCCTGATGGGCCAATGTGGCGACGAGGTTGTCCCGGATTCTGGCGGCGTCTGTGAGGTATTCCTTGCACCGCTGATCGCGCGCTGTGTCACGGGCGACAAATTCCTGCCATATCCCATGCGCCATGAAGGCGCGGTAGTCGGCAAAGCCGAGCGCTGTGATGGCGTCGGTGAGGCGATTTTCGGCGTCGTCGACCGTCAGATGTTCTTCCGTCTCGGCGGTGGTCTGGGCGGCATAGAGCGCCTTGACCTTGGTGAAGAACGGGCTGGTCGGCTTGATGCGGATCGACAGATAACCATCGGCCAACGGTAAAACGACCGCCACTACCCAATAGCCGCGCCCGTCCTGTGCCTTGTTGCGGACATAGGCTACCGTGGGTTCGTCACGCTGGATCATTTGCCACATCACGCGAAACACGGCGCGTGGTGTTTCGGGATTGCGGATGATCTTGTGTGGCGCGCCGAGCAGTTTTGCCCAGTCATAGCCGGCAAGGGTTTGAAAGGTCTGGTTGCCGGCCCGGATCACACCGCGTTTGTCGGTGCGGGAGTAAAACAATTGCTCGATCCCGAAGGGTACATCGTTGGAGTCCTTGTCAGCGCGATCGGGATGCGTCGTCATCTGTTGCCTTGCGTTTGGCTAAGGTTGTTCGGGCAGAATAGGGCTGCCAGATTAACGAAGCATGGAGATTTTCGCGGTCGCCGCGAATGTTTGGCCGGGCCAGCCTGTGCCAGAAGCGACATGTGGTGTCGTGTTGCGCGAAGGCGGTCTCGGCTTGCCAGCGTAGAACCGCAGAAAAGGTGCGTGGTGGGGCGATGACAGGAACGGATTACATCATCGTGGGATCGGGGTCAGCCGGTTCGGTTCTGGCCAACCGGCTGTCCGCGTCCGGCCGCCACCGGGTGACGGTGCTGGAGGCTGGCGGCAGCGACCGCAGATTTTATGTCCAACTGCCTTTAGGATATGG
>JBDTQR010000017.1:0-34721 GCA_039932095.1 bacterium
TTGGCTTGGGATTGTTCATTCGCCCACCAGCAATCATAGGCAAGATTTGGACGCTTCTGGGCAATATTTACCAGATCCGCGATCCAGATCTCGTTCAAGAACCGCATGAAGTCGGGATCGCCGGTGTTATAAAGCGCGTTGCCGTTCAAATGGGTCTGTACCGACCGTTCGAGGCCGTGATCGCCGGAATACATCGAGCCGATGACCCAGGCCCGTTGGTTGCCATTTACAACTCTGACGGTCTCAGCCAGCCAGCCGGCTTCGATCGGGATGCAGTCCAGTTCGATCTGCAGCGTAAAGCCACCATGGGCCTCCGCGAAGTTCATGGTTTCCTGGAAAAGGAAATTCGGACCAGCCTTGTTGCCGAACTTTCCCATCGCGGTCGGCGATTTTCTGGCGTACAGATCGCGGTCGCCGCGCAACTCGGCACTATGTGCCGAAAAACCTGAAAAGCACTGGGCAAGAGTGGGATAGCGATTGTACAGCGCCTTGGTGGCGGCTAGCAGCGCCTCATCTGCACAATTTATGACCACCATAAGATGTGGCAAGTGTTCCATCTGACCCACCAAAAGGTAGCAGCGCGGGTCAGACCACAACTGGAACACCGATTCGAGATTGGGTCCGATATCCTTGGCCAGAACCGGCAATGCGACACATCCCAAGGCTCTCGACGGTGCGTCAGGTTCCATCAGTCTTCTCTCTTCCGACAGTCAGACATGCCGCATGCCTGGGACCGCCAAGGTTGCAAGGCAGACGCTGCCATAGCTTCGCGCCACAGTTCAAGTGCAGAAAGGTCTCGTCTTGACGTTTCGGCGCAGCACCATTAGCGAAGATGCGCTGGCCATGGACAGACAACCTCTGGGAGAGTTGATTTGAACCTGACATTTGACACGACGGTCCGGATACCCTTTCCGCAGCCCAAGAACCTTCGTCTGCAAAGTCTGTATTTTTTCAACATGTACCGCGCCGGAAGTTCGGTTCTGGAGGCGGCGGCAGAAGCGTTTGCCCTTGTCACCAATCGCACCCTCAATAACGTCACAATGCGAATCTACGATGCGAAGATCGAGTTTATCGATCCCAAGGACTATAACAAAAGTTCGGTGTTTCTTGCCGACGAAGGCGCGCCCCTCCTCAAGATTTGCGAAATCGGCGGTTATCTGAATTATGGGTTCCGCGAAGTGCCGATTGGTTTTGCCCGCGGGTTTTCCCATATCGGCGCATCCATGCTGATTGTCCGCGACCCGCGCGACATCGGGATATCGCATTACTCGGCCGTCATGAAGCATGACGACAAGAACAGCGTCTATGGCGATCATGTCAGATCCGCCCGGGACCTGGTTGGCAGAAAGTCGCTGGAAGAGTATCTGCTGAGCGACGAACTGATTTCGTTCCTGAACAGGATCAGCCAGTGTTACGGGCCCATGATCGCGCGCGGCATGCCCGTGATTCAATATGAGCAGCTATATCTCGACGATGCGTTTAGTGTCGAATTGATGTGCCGCAGCATATTCGACACTTTTCATTCCTATGACGATGGCTCGTGGAATTTTGCGGCGTTCGAGGCCAATACGCGGTTGCGGATAGCCAATTCCGCCGGGCTGAAGGGCCATGGCACCGGTGGCACCATCGCGATGTACCGGTCCCTGCCGCCCAAGGTTCTTGACGCCTACTCGAACCGCTTGCGCGATTCGCTTGATTTGCTGGGCTATTAGCGCCGATTGGTGAGGCAAACGGAAATCAAGCGCCGTCTGGACCAGGAAGTGTGGTGAGGTCCTCGAACGTCGTCAGACCGGCCCGCAAATGCGTGCGCAGCAGATATTGATAGGCAAGATTGTCGCGGCGTTCCAGCGCCGCCAGAATCGCTTCATGCTCCAGAAATGTCTCGCCAGCGATGGTCCGCCTTGTCTTGCCGCGCTGCATGATCCGCAGGATGACCGGGGTCATGATCCGGTAGATGTCCAGAATTGCCTTGTTGCCGATCACGCCGACCAGCCGGATATGGAACCGCAGATCATGCTCTGACGCCGCAACCACCGATGGCGCCCGCAACATGTCCTGATTGATCGCTTTCAGCTCTGCCAGATCACCCACGGTCAGGGCCTCAAAGATCTGCAGAACCGACCCGATCTCGATCAACTCGCGGAATCCCTGGATTTCGTCGAAGGTCTTGCGGGAAATCTCACCCACGTTGAAAGTAAACAGGTCAAGGGCCCGGTCCATCCGCTGATCGATGATCGTCGCGCCAATTTTGGGGCGGACATCCACGACACCATAGGCCTTCAGCATTCGCATGGCTTCGCGCACGGTGTTGCGGCTGGCCGAAAACCTGTCGCAAAGCTCGCGTTCGGTGGGCAGCTTGTCGCCGACCGACAGGCCGCCATCCACGATCAGTGCCCGGATCTGGTGCAGCACATGATCGACGGCCGATCCGGCCAGACTGTCGGCTTCGGCCGCGTGATCAGCCGAGAGGACTTCCAATGGCGGGCCAGCATTCACGTGCAAATCCTCCAACGGTCGGCCAAAAGGTTAGGAAAATCATCGCCTTTTGTCAATCTTGCGGCTTGAGCCGCTTGTTCTGCCATTCGGCTCAGGTCGCGATCAGCACCCTTATGCCACGTCGTTCGAATTCCGCGGCGTCAGTGTCGGAAATCCCGTCATCCGTGATGAAACTATGGATCACATCCAGAGACCCCAACCGGGTAAACGATGACCGGTTGATCTTGGTCGAATCCGCCACCAGCACCACATGACTCGCCGCCTTGATCATTGCCTCCTTCAGCTGCAGATCGGCGAAACTCGGATAGGTCAGCCCGGTTTCAAGGGCCACGCCGGCGGTCGCCAGAAACAGTTTCCCGGCAAAGATATTGCGAAAATACTCAACCGATTTGTCGCCCGACAGCGACAGGGTCGGCGCCTTGAACTGCCCTCCCGGCATATGCACCGCAAAGCCTGGCACCGACCCCAGCACCACCGCGATATTCAGCGCATTGGTGATCACGGTCAGGTTGCGCCGTGTTACCAGCCGGGTCGCAATCTCGGTCGTCGTGGTGCCGGCGTCGAGGATCAGCGTCTCGCCGTCCTCCACCAGACTGGCCGCCAAGGCACCGATTCGCCGCTTCTTGTCCATATTCTCCTGATGGTGCAGCGTCATGGTCCCAACCTGCGCCGGGTCAGCGTTCAAGAACGCGCCACCATGTTCGCGCGTGATGGCGCCTTCGACCTCCATCCGCTCCAGATCCTGGCGGATCGTCGCTTCGGAAACTTGAAAAGCCACAGCGAGTTCACGGACCCGGGCCGAGCCTTCCTCCTGAATCCATTCGAGGATTCTTCGGCGGCGCGGCTCTGACAACAGACCGGTCATGGGTTCAGCTGGCGGTTTCATCGGCATCCCGTAGTTTTTCGCAGCATAACCCAAGTAGTTTCGATTGCAAACGAAAGCATTCGGATGTAAACGAAAGTATATGCGAATGGAGGGCGATGATGGCACTGTATATCCGGCGGAAGGTGACTTTGGGTCTGGTGATCGGCAGCCGGGCATTCTTCAGCCCTGCTCCTTGCCGCACCGCGCGGGATGAGGCCCTTGCCCAACTGTCCCGGCTTGGCATCAATGTGATCACGCTGCCTTTTGAGGCCACCGCCAACGGCGCTGTGCAGTCGATCGCCGACGCCGAACTTTACGCCCAGCACTTCAAGAACCACCGAGACAAGATCGACGGTCTGGTGATCTGCCTGCCCAACTTTGGCGATGAGATTGCAATTATCGAACTGGTCAACCGCGCCCGGCTGAACGTGCCGATCCTGCTGCAAGCCTCGAATGATGAAATCGACAAGGTCGATGTCCATTCCCGCCGCGACGCGTTCTGCGGCAAGATCAGCATCACCAACAATTTCTGGCAATACGGCGTGCCGTTCAGCGAAACCACCAGCCACACCAGTGACACCGGCGGTGCGGAATTCGGTGCCGATCTTGAGCGCTTTGCCCGCGTCTGCCGCACTGTCAAAGGCCTGACCGGCGCGCGTCTGGGCGCCATCGGTGCCCGTACCGGCGCGTTCCAGACCATGCGCTACAGCGAAAAGCTGTTGCAGGCCTCGGGCGTCACCGTCGTCACCGTCGATCTGTCCGAGATGATGGGCGCGGCGGGCGCGATCCCTGACAGCGACCCCGATCTGCAGGTCAAGCTGGACAAGATCAAGGCCTACGGCACCATCCCGGCTCATATCAAACCTGCCCAGATCCTGACCCAGGCCAAATGGACCCTCGCCGTCAATCGCTGGATCGAGGACAACGGCTGCGACGCTTCGGCCATCCAGTGCTGGCGGTCGTTGCAGGACAATTTCGGCTGCGCCACCTGCGTCACGATGTCGATGATGGGCGAAGACCTGATGCCCTCGGCCTGTGAGGTCGACATCATGGGCGCCCTGTCGATGTACGCCCTCGCCCTCGCCTCCGGTGCGCCGCCCGCCATTCTCGACTGGAACAACAACTACGGCTATGAGCAGGACCTGTGCGTCGCCACCCATTGCGGCAACTTCCCCAAAAGCTTCATTGGTGATACCCCGGAAATCTCCGAACTGGACGTCTTGGGCGAAGTCATCGGCCGCTCCAAATGCTTCGGTGCGGTCAAGGGCAAGGTCAAACCTGGCCCGATGACCTATTTCCGCCTGTCGTCCGACGACCGCGCCGGCACCCTGAAATGCTATCTCGGTGACGGCGAATTCACCGACCATCCCTTCGGCATGGACGGCGGTATCGCGGTCTCCAAGGTTGCCAATATGCGGCAACTGATGCGGTTCGTCACCCAGAACGGCTTTGAACATCACGTCGCCATGGTGCGTGGCCACCACGCCGATGTCATCGCCGAGGCCGTTACCCGCTACCTGAAATGGCCCCACTATCACCACAACGCGCTTCCGGCCCCCAGTCTGACCTACCCCGCCCGCTGATCCCCTACATATTGGCTTGAATATCCTGCGGGGGTGCGGGGGTGCAAATCCCCCGCCTCGGCCCGCCACAAGCCCCCCATGAGGCACCCATGACGAACGACACCGTCCAACTGATCCGCGACAAGGCGCTCTGGATGCGCCGCCGCGCCTTCCGCATGGTGCATGAGGCCCAGCTTGGCCATCCCGGCGGGGATTTTTCCGCGACCGACATCATGGCCACGTTGTTCTTCGGTGTCCTCAATTACGACCCTGCGCGGCCGGATTGGGCAGACCGGGACCGTTTTGTCATGTCCAAAGGTCATGCCACCGGCGCGCTTTACACCGTGCTCGCCGCTGCGGGCTATTTCACTGAAGACCTGCTCGACAGCTACATGCAACCCCGCTCCCGCCTGAACGGTCACCCCAATCGCAACTACCTGCCGGGCATCGAAACCAACACCGGCCCGCTCGGTCACGGCCTGCCGGTCAGTCTCGGCATCGCCATTGCAGGTCAGATCACCGGGGCACGATACCGGACCTTTGTGATCACCGGCGATGGCGAATTGCAGGAAGGGTCCAACTGGGAAGCCGCGATGACTGCGGGCCACCGCAAGCTGGAAAACCTGACCCTGATCGTCGACCGCAACCGTCTGCAGCAGGGCGCAGGCACCGAAGAAACCAACACCCTCGAGCCGCTCGACCAGCGTTTCCGCGCCTTTGGCTGGCATGTCGAGATGGTCGATGGCCACGACCCCGCCGCGCTGCTGCCCCTGTTGTCGGCCCCGTCCAAAGGTCGCGGCAAACCGCTCTGCGTGATTGCCAACACCGTCAAAGGCAAAGGTGTGTCCTTCATGGAAAATCAGGCCAAGTGGCACCACGGCGTGCCAAATGCCGAACAATTTGCCCAAGCGATGAAGGAACTTGTCTGATGGCCCAAATGACCGAGACTGTGGGTCTGCACGATTGCCGCGACATTTGGGTCAAGACCCTGTGCGAACTGGCCGCCGCCGATCCCCGCATCGTCGGCGTGGTCAACGACTCGGTCGGTTCCTCCAAACTTGCCGAGTTTCAAAAAGTTTTTCCCGACCGCTTGATCAATGTCGGCATCGCTGAACAGACCATGGTCGGCGTTGGCGCCGGTCTTGCCAATGGCGGCCGCATCCCGTTCGTCTCTGCCGCCGCGTGTTTTATCACCGGACGGGCGCTGGAGCAGATCAAAGCCGACGTGGCCTATGCCAATTTCAACGTCAAACTCGTTGGCCAATCCTCTGGCGTGGCTTACGGCGAGCTTGGCCCGACCCATCATTCGATTGAAGACTTCGCCTGGCTGCGCCCGCTCACCAACCTTACCATCATCGTGCCCGCTGATCCGTGGGAGACAGCCGAGGCGCTGAAATGGGCTGCAAGCCATGACGGCCCCTGCTATCTGCGGCTGTCGCGGATGCCTGTGCCGGATCTGCAGGTCCCGAACCGCGTCTTCCGCATGGGCAAGGCCGAACTGATCCGCGCGGGCAACGATGTCACCCTCATCGCTTGCGGCACCACCGTGCACCTCACCGCCGCCGCCGCCGAGGTCTTGCAAACCGAGGGCATATCGGCCCGGGTGCTGAACATGGCCACCATCAACCCGCTTGACGAAGACGCCGTGCGCGCCGCCGCCACAGAAACCGGTGCCATCGTCACGGTTGAAGAGGCTTCGGTGCGTGGCGGTCTCGGTGGGGCGGTTGCTGAAGTGACCTCTGCCAACCTTCCGGTCCCTGTCGAACGCGTCGGCTTCCCGGGTTTTGTCCCCACCGGGTCCGTCGCATGGCTGTTTAACGAATACGAATTGACCGCCCACGGCATCGCAGCCGCCGCCCACCGCGCGCTGAAGCGGGCGCACACATGAACCTGCGCGTCCTGGCTATCGACCAAGGCACCAGCAGCACCAAGGCGCTCCTCGTGACCGAGGGCGGAGAAATCCTCGCCCGCGCCACAACGCCTCTTATGACCTCCTATCCGCAGCCCGGCTGGGCCGAACAATCGGCGGCAGATATCTGGGCGTCGGTCCAGACCGTCATCGACGACATCGTCACGAAGTCCGGAACAAGGATCGACGCCATCGCCATCGCCAACCAGCGCGAGACCCTTGTGGTCTGGGATGCTGACACCAGTCAGGCCATTTGCCCGGCGATCATCTGGCAATGCCGCCGCACCGCCGCAGCCTGCGCGGCCCTGTTGGCCGCAGGCCATGACCCGGCGGTGATTGCCGCCACCGGCCTTGGCATCAACCCGCTGTTCCCGGCCTCCAAACTCGCCTGGGTGCTGCAAAATGTGCCCGCCGCCGCCAGACTGCACAAGGCAGGCAAACTGCGCGCCGGTACGGTCGACGCCTGGCTGCTTTGGAATCTGACCAAAGGTGCAAGCTTTGCCACTGACCATTCCAACGCCGCGCGGACCCAACTGTTCGACACCGGAACATTAGCCTTCAACAAAACCCTCGGTGACCTGTTCGGCGCTCCGATCGACTGCCTGCCCACCCCGAAACCGTCCGATTCAAGCTTTGGCCACACCGCGCCCGCCGCCACCGCCCTGCCCGCCGGTGTGCCGATCCAGGCGATGATGGGTGACAGCCACGCCGCCTTGTATGGTCATGGCGTCCGCGCGCCCGGTACGGTGAAGGCGACCTATGGCACCGGTTCGTCGCTGATGACACTGACCCCCGCTCGTGTCACCACGACCCACGGCCTGTCAGGTACCGTCGCCTGGACCAACGCCGATGGCACCGCTTACGCACTTGAAGGCAACATCACCGTCTCGGCCCAAGCTGCCGCTTTCATGGCGCAGTTGCTTGGACTAAATGATGCTCAGGCGCTGTCCAGCCTTGCCCAGACCGTCGCCAATTCGGGTGGAGTGGCCTTCGTCCCCGCCCTGGCCGGGCTTGGTGCGCCCTATTGGGACGACCATGCCACCGGCACCATATCAGGCATGACGCATGGCACCACCAACGCGCACCTTGCCCGCGCGACATTCGAGGCGATTGCCTTGCAAGTCGCCGATGTGCTGACCGCGATGGAACGGGACGCCGGGCACCCTCTGCAATCCCTGCGAGCCGATGGCGGGGCGTCGTCCAACGCCTTTCTGATGCAATTGCAGGCCGATATTCTGGATCGCCCGGTCCTGCGCTCGGCGGTGGAAGAGGTTGGCGCCCTCGGCGCTGCCGCCATGGCGTTTTCGGCACTTGGCACCGAACTGGCAGATGCGACCGAAGGTCCGACAATCTATCACCCGACCGCGTCTCGGACCAACATCGCCGACCTGCGCGCAAACTGGGCTGCTGCTGTCGCCAAGGCGCGGTTGTAACACCGCCCGCAAGACCGGCTGTCTTTCCGCGATCCCATCTTCGCCCACCATTCCTTGCAATTCCCCTTGGCGCACAGCGCTGGACGGCCTAATTGTGCTTGCCATGGGCCCGGGTCATGCCAAGAGGTGCTGATGAAACGTCGTGCATTCATCGTTGTGGCCGTGATCGTCGGATTGATCGCTGTGCTGTCTGCTATCGGCCAGCCCACTAGCCCAGCCGTGACATTGTCGATCATTGCAGGGTCGGAAAACGACACCCTCGAACCGCTGATGATGGCTTGGGCCTCCAGGAACAATGTCTCGCTCTCGATAACCTATGAAGGTTCGGTCGACATCTCGCGTGAGTTGGAAAAGGGTACCCTCGGGCCGTTCGATGCCGTGTGGCCCGCCAACTCACTGTGGATCGCTTTGGGCGATACTCAGAAGGTCGTCAAAGACACCCAATCCATTCTGCGCTCTCCGGTGGTTTTGGGCCTCAAGAAACCCATCGCCGAGAAACTCGGCTGGATCGGTCGAAAGGACATCACCATCCAGATGATCACCGAGGCAGCCACCGGCAACGAATTCCGTCTGGCGATGACGTCTGCCACCAAGTCCAACTCTGGTGCGTCGTCCTATTTCGGCTTTCTCTCTGCACTTGCTGGCAGCCCGGAAGTGTTGACCATGGGCGATCTGGCCGACCCGCAGGTGCTGGACGGCGTGCGCAAACTGTGGGCAGAGGTCGACCGCTCCTCCGGTTCGTCAGGCTGGCTCAAGGATGCACTGGTTGCCAATCCCGCCGCCTATGATGCGATGTTCAACTACGAAGCGACGGTGTTGGAAACCAATCAGGCCCTCGTCGCCGAAGGTCAGCCGCCGCTTTACATCATCTATCCCGCCAACGGCCTGTCCGGTGCCGACAGCCCTCTGGGCCTCATCGACAGGGGCGACACCGACAAGGAGGCCGCCTTCTTGCAGCTGCAGGCCTACCTGCTGTCTACCGAAACCCAGAAAACCCTGTCCGACCTTGGCCGCCGCTCCGGTCTGAGCGGGATGACGGCCCACAACCCCAAACCGGAGATCTGGCGCGCCGAATGGGGCGCTGATCCGAACCGCGACATTGCCCCGGTGTCCACGCCCGGATCCGATGTTATTGCCGAGGCGTTGACGCTGTACTAGACCGCTTTACGCAAACCCTCGCTGACGCCATTTTCGGCGCGATGGCGGCAGATTCCAGGCCGAAACCGGCTAGGCCGCCCCCAGCCGACGTGCGGCAATCACGGCGTGAGGCTTACCGTAGGTGTCTGTCCAGCGGTGGATCAAGGCCACCGCCTCCACCCGCGCCTGACCGACAGTTGCCACCACATGCAGCCCGTAAAAGTCAGACCGCAGCACCAGACCACTTGGCAGGATCACCGCCATTTCCTTCAGCACGTCTGGGGTGATCAGGTCCACCGCCCGCCGGTCCACCAGGCGCTTGGTCAACACCGGGTTGCGCAATATGGCGGCCAGCACCGGTTCCGAAGCGGTGTTCACGTTGATCGGTCGCTCGGACACCGGATCGCAAGTCACGAAGGGTTGCAATGCGGCAATCTCCTCGGCACTCAACCCCGCGAGTGGCCCCAGATCGCCGATCTGCAACAGCATCCGCCCCCCGGCCAAAGCCGCTGCAATTCGCGCCGCAACTTCGGGCGGCAACGCCGCTGCTGCCACGATGTCCCCCAGCACCTGCCGCGCTGCAGGGGTGCTTTCAGTCAAATCGTTCAGGTTGAACCGCGCCGCCTCGTCCCAGATCTCCAGCGTGAAAGTGCCAAGCGACACGCTGGCCTCCTCCTGCGCCACCCGGGTCCACGGTTCCCCCGGCCCGTCAGCCAAAGGCCCAGTCAGCAGGTCCTGCGCCAGGGCCGACAACGCGCTATCCTCACCCGCAGCCATCAGCGCCTGCGCCTGCGCCGCGTCAAGGTCCCGTCCGGTGGCCCGCGTCGCCTGCTCGGACCGCGTCGTCATCGCGACGATCACCGTGACGCACAGCGCCATCACCACCAGTATGGTGACCAGAACCACCCCGCGGTCCCGCCGTCTCATTCCAGCACCGGGTCAAAGACGTCCTGCGGCAGCACGAAGACCCGCCGCAGGGTCTCGCCCGCCGCCAGGGTCAGGACCATTTCAACCCCGTCCACCTCTGGCCCCGGCACAGCTGCCTGCCAATCCAGCCCCGCCGCATGGAACCGCCAGACTATTCCGGCGACCCCGGTCGTCACCACTTGCCGCACCGGCGCGGCCGATGCCGGCCCAATCTCGCGCCACAGCGAACCCTCGGCCAGACGGTACGCCACCACCAGACCCTCCACCCCGCCGAGCATCCGGCCGCGCCGCAGAAAACTGATGCCGTCGGGCTGCAACTGCAACGTCCCCGGCACGGCCTGCACCGTGTCAATCGCCATGATCTGCATCACCCGCTGCACCTCACCCAGCCGCTCCAGTCGCGCAGTGGCGATCCGGTCGCTGCGCAGCGTCTGGTCCAGCATCGCGAAAGCCGCGACCCCGATCACCGCGAACACCATCAGCGCCACCAGCACCTCGACCAGCGTCAGACCTGACAACGTGTCGCGGCGCAGGCACTTTGTCATGTATCGCTGACCTCACCCAGGGCCACGACCTGACCGCCGTTCAATCCCAGCACCGACAGGTCGCGCTTGCAGCGGCCATCTTCCAGAAACCGGAACTTGCCCAGGGCCCCGACAAAGCCGGCCTTCCGCAACACCCCTTTGCGCGACATGGATTTGGCCCCGGACAAGGTCAGCGCCGCCACCGCCGCATCAAAGCCCAAGGCCGCGACATAGCCCGGAACCGAACCGAACGCCGCCTCGAACCGGTCTGCAAAGGCTTGGAACGTTTCGGGTGGTGGGGCCGCATACCATGCCCCCTCCAGATCGGGATTGGCCAAAGCCTCGGCATCCGCACCCAGGCCCCACTGCATCCCGCCCATCATTTGCACGCCCGACCCCTTCAACCCACCAGCAAAGGCTTTCAGCGCCGCACCCCGATCGGGCAAGAACACCGCTTCCGGCATCACCCCGCCACTCGCCGCGCGCAGCGCCGAGACCAGTCCGCCCGCCGCCGGGTCGCGCATCAAGGTCGCCGACAGATGCATTCCGCCCGCCACGGCAATCTGCTGTGCGGCAATTGCGGTGGACCTGCCATAAGGCGTATCGGCTGCCACCACCGCCACCCGCTTGGCACCCTGTGCCCGGGCATAACTGAACATCGTCGCCACCGACTGCGCCGGTGTCACCCCAAGGATGAACGCGCCGGTCGCGGTCAGGCTCTCATCGTTGGAAAACGTCACCACCGGCACCGACCCCGCCGCTTGCAGCACCAACGGCACCTGATCGGCGCGCAACGGCCCAAGGATCAACCGTGCTTGCGCCGCCACCGCCAGTCTGGCTGCCTCTGCCGCCGTCTCGGCGCCATCGCCCGTGTCAAAGGGTGCCGCCAGTGCCGCGCCCGGCGCCGCCAAAGTCGCGGCTTTCGCCATATCCTTGCCGACAGCCGCCGCCGTTCCGGTCAGTGGCAACAGCAGAAATGCGCCCTTTGCATCGGTCGCCACCGCTGCACCACCGCCAAAACTGACCCCGCCCGGCCCGCAGGCCGCCAGCGTCAACAACGACGCGCCGCCCGCCACAAACTGTCTGCGTGCCAGTACCATCACCGCTCCTTCACCTCAGTCATGGCGATACCAGACTGCTCATCGACACGATCGGCAGCAGGATTGCCAGCACGATCGTCATCACCATGCCACCCATGATCAGCAAGATCCCCGGCTCTACCAAGGCAACCACCGCCTTCACCCAGGCATCCAGATCGCGTTGCTGGTCGGTCGCCGCATGGTCAAGCGCCTGCCCCAGCCGGCCATTCGCCTCGCCACTCGCCACCATCGCCACCAGCATCGGCGGAAAGCATCCCGCCGCCTCCATCGCCGGCCGCAAGGCGCTGCCCTGCCGTACCTTCTGCGTCAACTCGACGATCTGCGCCCGGATATACAGGTTCGGCGTCGCATCACCCGCCGCCTCCAGCGCTGCCACCAGGGGCACCCCGCTTTGCACCAGCGTCGCCAAGGTCCCGGCAAATTGCGCCGCATTCATCCGCTGCACAAAGCGCCGCGTCGCCCAGTTCTTCGCCATCATCTCATGCAGTTTCTGCCGATTTGCCCCGCGCCGCAACCAAAGCGTCCCACCAAACGCGGCCAAAGCCAGCACCAGCGCGGCCAAGGGGCCGGACGTGCGAACCCAACCGCTGATCCCGATCAGCAGGCGCGTCACAAACGGCAGCGCCGCACCGCGCGAGGTGAACACCTTCACGATATCCGGCACGACGAACACCATCAGCATGGTGACGATCCCCAGACTGACCACGCCCAGAAGCGCCGGATACAGCAGCGCCAGCATCACGGTCTGGCGGTTCCGCGTCCGATTCTCGACAAACTCGGCCAGATGGCCCAGCACCTTGTCCAGCCGCCCCGCTTGTTCCCCCGCCTTCACCGAGGCCCGGTAAAACTCCGAGAAACTCGCCGGATGATCCGCCAACGCATCGGCCAGCGACCGCCCCTCGGTCAGCGCAGTACGGATGTTCAGGATCACCGCCGCCACTTTGGCTGGCTGGCCGCCGGCGATGGTTTGCAAGGCCTCTTCGATCCGCAAACCCGACCCGGTCAGCGTCGACAACTGCCGCGTCACCAGGGTCAGGCTGCGCAACGACAATTTGCCACCCCGCGCCTTCGACCCGCCATCCGCTGTCAGTGTCACCAAAGCCAGCCGCCGCTCACGAATTGCGGCCCGCGCTGCTGCCGGATTGGCGGCCTCCAGCACGCCCGAAGTCAGCTTGCCGCGATGATCCGTCGCCTGATAGCGATAACCCGGCATCAAACCTCCTGCGCCACGCGGGCGACTTCTTCGACAGTCGTCATCCCCTCGCGGATCAGCCGCGCCCCGTCCTGCAACAGGGACGGACCCTGCCGGCGCGCCTCGGCCACCAGATCAGCCTCTGATGCCCCCTCATGGATCAGCGATTGCATCACCCGGTTGATCGCTACCACCTCATAAACCCCGGTGCGACCGGAATAGCCGTTGCCGCCGCACTCGACACAGCCCTCAGCCCGCCACACCGGTGCCCCGACCTCCAACGCCCCGCCCAGCAAGCGCGCATCCTGCTCGGTTGCATGATCCGCCCGCCGACATTCCGGACACAGGCTGCGCACCAGCCGCTGTGCCACCACGCCGGCCAGCATCGGGGCCAGCAGGAACCGCTCCACCCCCATGTCGACCAGCCGCGCCACCGCGCCAATCGCGGTGTTGGTGTGCAGCGTCGACAGCACAAAATGGCCGGTCATCGCCGCCTCCACCGCCACCTGCGCCGTCTCGCGGTCGCGGATCTCGCCCACCATGATCACATCGGGATCCTGGCGCAGGATGGCCCTCAGCCCGCGCGCAAAGGTCAGGTCGGTCCGGGCATTGACCTGAGTCTGCCCGATTCCCTCCAACGCATATTCGATCGGGTCCTCCACCGTGATGATGTTGACCCCCGGCTTGTTGAGCGCGTCAAGTGCGGCATACAGCGTCGTCGTCTTGCCTGACCCGGTCGGCCCGGTCACCAGCAGCATGCCGTCCGGCCGCCCCAGCAACCCGGCAAACACCTCGGCATCCCGCGCTGACATCCCCAGCCGCCCCAGACCAAACTGGGCCGAGCCCTTGTCCAACAGCCGCATCACCACCCGCTCGCCATGCTGCGACGGCAGGGTCGACACCCGCACATCCACCTCATGCCCGCCGACCCGAAGCGACACCCGGCCATCCTGCGGCAAGCGCCGCTCGGCAATGTCCAACTGTGCCATGATCTTGATCCGGCTCACCAGCATCGGCGCCAGGGCGCGGCGCGGCGACAGCACCTCGCGCAGCACACCGTCGACCCGAAACCGCACCACCAACCGCTTTTCCAGTGTTTCGATATGGATATCCGATGCCCTTTCTCGGATCGCCTCCAGCAGCAGCGCGTTGATCAACCGGATCACCGGGCTGTCGTCGCTCTGGTCCAACAGGTCATCCACCACCGCCGCGCTGTCGGCCAGCGACGCCAGATCCCCCGATGCCCCCGCCGCATCCGAAGCCTCTGAGGCAGTGTCACGGTACGCCCGCGCCAACCGCTCGGCAAAACCCGCAGCGTCCAAAGCCACCAACCGTGTCGCCGCGCCGGCGACCCGCAGTACCTCGATCAACGCCTGAGGCGGCGTGGCCGGACTGTAGACACAGACCAACCCGTCCGCCCCGGCCTCCAGTACGACGCTGCGGTCGCGGGCAAATCCATAGGGCAGGGCGGGGCGACGTTGCACTAGATCCTTCACGGCGCCACCTTCACCAATACCAGATCGGCGGACACTGATCCAATCTCACCAGCCCGTCGTATCGTGGCCGAGGCGACATTGACCCCGCCGTCGCGGTTCAAGCCGTCGATCCACAACAGCAACGTCTCAAACGGCGCGTCCTGCAAGGTCACCGTCGCCGTATCAGGCTTCGGCGTGTCCAGCCGCAGGATGGACAAGCCCTGGGTCGCCGCCGACTCGGTCACGATCGTCGCAATCGGTCGGATGTCGACCAGGGGTTTTGCTGTCATCGGCATCATCGCCAGGGCCGTCAGGGTCCGCTCATATCGCAGCAACCGCGCCTCATCTGTCACCTTGTTGTCGCGCAGCGGCTGCCAAACGCCAACGATCACCGCCGCCGCCAGGGCCACGACAAATCCGACGCTCAACAGCAACCGCTCTCGCCCGCTCAGACCCGTCCACCAGATGGATACCGTGGGGAACATCAACCGGCCCCTCCGGTGATTGCGACCGTGGCCTTGGCCTGCCCGGCCGACATGGTCGAGGCCCCGATATCGCCTTGCAACCCGGCCCCGGCAAGCACCCCCTCGATGTCCTGTAACCGCGCCAGATCTGGTGCCAGCAGGGTCAGGCTCAACCGCCCCGCCTTGGCGTCATAGGTCATGTCCGTCACCGTCACCACGCCAGCCTGTGGTGCCATCGCGGCCATCGCCTGCCCCAACAACGGCAGGAATCCGCCCGCAGACGGATCACTGCCGCCACGCAGTGCCGTCGTGGCTGCGGCCTCCAGCGAGGTGCCAATCTTTACGCCCCGCTCGGCCAGCAGCGCACGCAACGTTGCTTCTGCCCCATCCGCCGCCACCGATGCGCGATGCGCCTGCACCGCCATCACCCCGAGATGCCCGACCACACCAAGAGCCAGCACCGCCGCCACCGCGGCGATCCTGCCAGGCCGCCGCCAATCCTGAGTCTGCCCCTCGGCCAGATCAAACCCGGCCAACTCGGTTTCGGGCGATGCGGGCATCGGCCCAACCGCCATCCGCGCCACCGCAATCCCCTCGGGTGCCAAGCCATGCACCAGCACCAGATCGGGCTTGCCGGCCTGTTCCCAGATCGCAGCAAATGCCGAATGCTGTGCCGCAAAACCCGTGCCGTCCGGCAACCGCGCCATCACCGTTCCGGCACGGGTGGCAATCGTCCATTGCCCCGCCACCGGGCGCGGCAGCAGCAGCACATCCGGCACCAGCCGTGCCCCGGACACCCGGTTCGCCGCCAGAATCCGCGCCAACCGGTCCTTCGCGACCACCGCCAGAAGATAACCGGCCTCGCCGCCTTCACCCTGAACCTTTGGTCCGAGGATGACCTGCACCTCTTCCAGCGGTTGGGCAATGAACGGCTCGGCGGCATATAGTGCGGCCGCCCGGCGCTGCGCCGCAGGCAGCGGCGGCAAGGTCACCCGCAGGATCGTCACCGCTTCAGAGGCGACCGATACCACTCGACGTGGCGAGAATCCGCCACTTGCCCCGCCCACGGTCTTCCGCAACGATCCCACCAGTTGTCTTCCTCTACGACTTATCTGTGATACGACCTGAAACTCTGTAAGGTTTCAATTCGTAACCACAATGAACCAAAAACACTGCAAGGGGATGAGGATAATGTTGGTGCCAGCAATCAGACGGCGCAAATCAGCCCGCAGGCAGGGCGATGCCGGTGTCACCCTCATCGAAATGATGGTCGTGCTGGTCATCATTGCCATCATCGCCGCCATCATCGTGCCCAATGTCATCGGCCGGCCCGATGAAGCCCGGGTGACGGTCGCCCGTTCTGATATCCGCACCCTCGCCGCCTCGCTTGAACTCTACCGCCTCGACGCCCGCAATTACCCCACGACCGAGCAGGGTCTTGACGCCCTGGTCCACCGTCCGACGCTGGAGCCCATCCCGCAGACCTGGGCCACCGGTGGCTATCTTGGAAACCTGCCCAACGACCCCTGGGGCAATCCCTATATCTATGTCTCGCCGGGTGAAACCGGCCCGTTTGACCTGACTTCCTATGGTGCCGACGGCCGGCCCGGCGGTGACGGCATCGACGCCGACATCACCAACGCCCCGCCGGTGGGCAGCTGACATGCAACCAGCCGGCCTTCCGCGCCGTCAGGCTCAGGCCGGCGTTACGCTGGTGGAAATCCTTGTCGTGCTGTCGATCATTGCCATAACGACGGGGGCGGCAATGTTGCGCCTCGGCATCGGGGCGTCTGAAGATCGGTTGGCCAGCACCGCCCAAACACTCGCATTGGCGATCACCCAATCGTCGGACGCCGCCCTTGCGACCGGCGAAGACCGTCTGCTCGACCTTGGCCCGCAAGCCTACCGGCTGCATCCGGCCTCTGCGGCAGACAGCCAATGGACCCCGACGGATGGCCTGACCTTCACCGACCCCGCACCAGTCACAGTCCGCTTCGCGGCTGATGGGACCTCTCTTCCCTTTCAACTCCACCTGTCGCAAGACGACCGCAGCATCTTGATCACCTTCGACGGCCTGCGCGCCACAATCGGCCCCGTCGGCCCATGACCCGCCAACCCATGACCCGTCAGCCCACCCACGGCTTCACCCTGATCGAGGCGCTGATTGCCCTCGCCATACTTGCCATCACCGCCGTCAGTTTCCTGCGTGCGACCGAAGCAAATGTGGCCCGCGTCACCGCGCTTGAAACCCGCGCCGCCGCCAGTTGGGCCGCGCAGAACCGTCTGGCCGAACTGACCCTCGGCACGCCCGTTCCCAGCGAGCCGGTCGAATTGCTCGGCCGCAGCTACAAAGTCGACGTCGCCACCACACCGACTGCCGATCCGCAGCTGAACCGCATCGACATTTCGGCCACCCTGACGGACCAGACCGCCTCCACGCAACTGACCGGCTTTGTCTGGAACCGGGCAGGGGGGTCCTGATGGCCGCGCTTGACATCTTTCGCCGCGGTTGGGGCTGGGTCTGGTTGCTGGCTTGTGTCGAACTTGCCCTCGTCGGGTCCGAGGCGCTGCCGCTCCTCCACCCCACAGCCACAACCCGGACCGTCCAGCCGGCACAAAAGCCAATCTCCCCGGCCCGTGTCAGCCTGCAACCCATCCTCGATTTCCACCCGTTTGGCGCGCCGGAACCTCCCCCGCCTGACATCGCCCCGCCCGATCCGGTCATTGAACCCGACACCCCGCCGCCACCGGTGACCGACGGATATGTCCTGCAAGGCGTACTTTATCGTGAGGATGGAGCACCTTCGCGGGCGATCCTCGCGTGGAATGGTGGCCCTCCTGCAACCTTTGTCAGCGGAGATACCCTGCCCAGTGGCGCCACGCTTGCCGGGATCGAAGCAAATCGCGTATGGTTGGAACTGGATGGTGACAGGCAGTTTCTGGAGTTTCCGGGCACTGGTGTCACCCCCAATCAAGAGACAACGGGCAGCGAACTGCCCGACCAAAACGACCCGAGCGCAGACACAGGCACCCAGACCATTGACGCGAAACCAGCTCCACCCGCCACCCAAATCATGCCGCAGCCTGACCTTCGGAACCTGATCCCCGGTCTGGTGGCCACGCCGCCTGACCAAAACTGACCGCCCAAGGATACCGCTGATGTTTTCGGCCAGTACGATTGCGCCATTGGTTCGCCCGCTGCTTGCGGGCCTCTTGGCAATGGTCCTGGCCGCGTCGCCCAGCGTGTCCTCTGCCCAGACGCCGCGTCAGGTCACTGCCGAGGAAACCCAGCCACCGACCGGCCTGTTCGTGCTCAACCTGCGCGACGCCGATATAAAGGCGGTGGCGGAAGAGGTGGCGCGGATCACCGGGCGGACCATGGTGCTCGATCCCGGCGTGTCGGGCCAGGTGTCGGTGCTGTCCAGCAAATCGATGAACCAGACCGAGATTTGGGAATTGTTTCAGTCCGTCCTGTCTGTCAACGGCCTCGCCGCGTTGCCGTCAGGTGACCTGTGGCGCATCGTCCGACAAGAGACTGTCAAGGAAGGTGGCGGCCTGTCCGTCGCAGGCGACAATCCCGGCAGGCTTGACGTCATCACCCGGCTGGTCAAACTGAACAGCTTCCCCGCCGCCACCGCCGCCGAGGCGTTTCGCCCGCTCGTCGCCAGCTTTGGCTATATTCAGGCGGTGCCGGACACCAATACGCTGATCATCACCGACACCGCCGAGAATGTCGCCAAGATCGAGGCGATTGCCCGGACGCTGGACACGGGTGGCGCGCAGGATATCTACACCATCCAGGTCCGAAATGCCGATGCCGCCGAAGTGGCCACTGCGGTTCAGGCTGTCCTTGGCGTACCGCAGGGTGCCTCCGGCCCGCAGATCACCGTCGATCCGCGCGCCAACATGATCTTGCTGAAATCCGACGCCGCCACGCATGACATGGTGCTGCGCATCGTGGCCGATCTTGACGTCAAGGGTCGCCCGCAATCCTCGACCGTGCCGGTGACCGTGGTCTACCGGCTGCGCTTTGCCGATGCAACCTCGCTTTCGGGGGTGTTGCGCGGTCTGGTCGGGCAGGGGGGTGACGTGTCCAACCCGGTTGCCCTGTCGCTGAACGACGCAGGCAACCTTGAGCCTGCCCCGACCGACGGCAGCCAACCCGATGCCCCGCCGCAACCGCAGGTACAGGTCTACACCCCGCCCCCCCAAACCGCTGCTCCTCCGGGTGAGATGATCACCATCGAACCGGTGATCGAGACCAACGCCATCGTCGTGCGCGCGAAGGCCTCGGTCCAGTCCGACATTGCCGCGCTGATCCAGAACCTTGACCAACGCCGCCCGCAAGTGCTGATCGAGGCGGCGATTGTCGAAGTGTCCGGCGATATTTCCGAGGAGCTCGGCATTCAGCTCGGCTTTGGCAAGACCACCCCGCCCGGCGGCTTCGCGGCCACCTCGTTCTCCAACTCCGGCCCGGCGCTGCAGAACATCCTCTCCCTGCTGGGCGTCAAGCAGGCCGCCGCACTTGCCCCCGGCGGCCTGTCGATCGGCTTGGCCCGTCATGACGACTATGGCATCCTGCTGCAGGCCCTCGGCCAGTCGTCCAAGGCCAATCTGCTGTCGACGCCGTCGATCACCACGCTGGACAACCAGCCCGCCGAAATCATCGTCGGTCAGAATGTCCCGTTCCGCACCGGCAGTTTCAGCACCGATGGCAGCGGAACCAACCCGTTCACCACCATCGAACGCCGCGATGTCGGCATCACCATGAAGGTCATCCCCAGGGTCAATTCCGGTGACGTGATCCAGTTGATCGTCTCGCAAGAGGTGTCGTCGCTGACCAACACCACGGTCGCCGGGGCCGCCGATTTGGTGACCAACCGCCGCAGCATCACCACGACCGTTCTGGCCGACAATGGCGGCACCATCGTGCTTGGCGGCCTGATCAGCGACAACCGCACCTCCGTTGGCAATCAGGTTCCCGGTCTCAGCCAGTTGCCCATCGTCGGCGGCCTGTTCCGCAACCGCGCCGAAGCGCGGCACAAGCAGACGCTCTACGTCTTCCTGCGCCCCACCATCCTGCGCAACCGCACCGACGTGGCCACGGTGTCGAACCAGCGCTACCAACGGCTGCGCTCGATCGAGGTTGACCCCGACGTCACGCCGCCCGCGCCGCCAACGGCCCGTCCCGCCAGACAGCCGCTCCGCACCCTGCCGGTGGAAATCGACGGACTTTACTGATACCGGTGAAACTTTCGCTGACAGCCCGCCGTAGCTTCTGACAACGGATCAGGGGGGCGGAATGCAGACCATTCAGACAGGGCAGGGCCGCATCACGCTCTTGGCCATGATCCGCGCCCTTGTCGGCGCAATCGCCCTCGGCGCATTGGTGGTCGTAGCATTGAACCTTACCGGATCCGGCCCCACCAACCGCTCCGCCGACATTCCCGATGACACTGTCGTCGCCCACCTGTCCAACGGTCCGATGCCGGGTGCCGCCAGCCTGGCCCCTCTGCTGGCCGCCACCCGCGCCAATCCCACCGATCTGACCGCCGCCCAATCTGCCGCCGCGGCCCTGATCGCCTCGGGCCGCAGGGCTGGCAATTCGCGCCTTGTCGGAGCCGCTCTTGGCATCCTGCGTCCCTTCCTGACCGACGCCGCACCGCCCGAAACCCTTCGTCTCGCCGCCGAGGCGCGACAATACCAGCACGATTTCAACGGCGCCCTGACGCTTCTGGACCGCGCCATTGCAGCCGACCCACAGGCAACGGACGCCCGGTTGATGCGCGCCACCATTCATCTGGTGCAGGGCGATCTGACCGAGGCCGAGCGGGATTGCGCCGTGATCCACGCGCAGCGCCCCGACGTTGGATTGATGTGCCAATCGACAGCCCTGACCCTGACCGACAGCGCCCCCAAGGTTGCCACTCGCCTGCAGGCTCTGCTGCAAACCAACATGCTGGACCCCGGCCTGCACGGCTGGGCCCAGAGCCTGCTCGGCGAAATCGCCCGGCTGCAAGACCAGCCGGACAAGGCCGTCAGTTACCTGACCGAGGTCGTCACCGCTGATCCTTACGCGCTGCGCGAACGCCTGATGCTGGCCGACCTTCTGCTGGCCCAGGGCAAACCGGGCGAGGTTCTGTCGCTTCTGCAGGACGCCCCGCCCGTCGATGGCGTCCTGATCCGCCGCGCGCTCGCCGCCCGTGGCACTGGCGACAGGGCTGCCGCGACACTCACCGAAACCGACCTCGCCGCCCGCGTCAAACTCAACCTGCAACTTGGCCTGAACGCCCATTCGCGCGAAGACGCCATGTATTTCCTTCTGCTGGCCAACGACCCGGTTCAGGCCCTTGAACGCGCCAAGGTCAACTGGGCCCTGCAGCACGAATTCGAGGATGCGAGCCTGCTGCTCGCCGCCGCCGATGTCGCAGGCCAACCCGCCGAGGCCCTGCCCGTCCTGCAATGGATGACGGAAAACAACATCACCGCTCCGGCCCTGACCATCCCCGCCAGCGTCGCGAGGCTCGCGCCATGATCCGCCTCTTCCTGCTGCTGGTCTTTATGGCCGGCCCGGCAACGGCCCATGAAACCACCCGCTCCTACCTGACCCTCACCGCGCAGGACAGCGACGTCACAGCCGATGTGCGCATCGCGTTCCGGGATGTCGAGGTAGCGGTCTGGATGGATGAAAACCTTGACGGCCAGATCACCTGGGGCGAGGCCAAGCGCCGCCTCGATGCAGTTCAGACCTATCTGCTGTCCAACGTCGCCCTGACCACCGCGCAAGGGGCCTGCACCTTCACCCGCACAGATGCCACGACCCTGACCGATGCCGGGATCGACTATCTGGACCTTGGTTTCACCGCCACCTGCCCGCCACAAGCCAACCCGACCTTCACCCTGCATTCGACCCTGTTTACCGACATCGACCCGGACCACCGCATGTTCCTGACCGCGATGGTCAACCACATACGCTCCACGGCGCTGATCAGTCGGGCCGCGCCCGATCTGGTGCTGGACGCCAAGGCGCAGGGTTGGATGGCCACCTTCACCTCTTACTTCCGCGCCGGGATCGACCATCTTGCCGGCGGCTCTGACCATATCGTCTTCCTGCTGGCCCTCATGCTGCCCTTCGTCTGTTCCACCCGTGGTCCCAAGGCCGCCGCAACCGGCATCCTCGCCGCCGTCACCGGCTTCACCCTCGCCCATGCGCTGACCCTGACCGCCGCCGCCACCCAGATCCTGCGACCCAACTCCGCAATGATCGAGGCGCTGATCGCCCTGTCCATCATGATCACGGCGGTGGACAATATCCGCCCGTTCCTCCGACTGCCGCGCGCCGCCGTTGCCGCCTTCTTCGGCACCATCCACGGCTTTGGTTTCGCCTCGGCACTCGGCACTTTGAACCTGTCCGGCGTCGCCCTCGCTACCGCCCTTCTGGGCTTCAACCTCGGGATTGAAGCCGCCCAGATCGTGCTGGTCCTGCTCACGATGCCGGTGCTCTACCTGCTCGGCGCAGGTCGCTGGGTCCTGTGGTCCGGCAGCGCTGCCGCAGCAGCCATCGGCACCTTCTGGCTGCTGCAACGCCTGCCGCTGCTTTTCTAGCCCCACAACAACCCATGCGCCCAGGCGAGCGCAATCGCCCCTGCCAGCCACGGCCCGAACGCCAGCTCACGTCCGCGTACAAGAACGGCAAACAGCAACCCCATCATCGCCGCCATCAGCAACACCACTGGCAAATCCTGCCAGCCCAACCACGCGCCCGCCGACGCGAACAGCTTGGCGTCGCCGATCCCCAAACCCTCGACCCCGCGCCAGCGAAAGAACGCCTCACCGATTGCCCACAGCAGCAAGAACCCGGCGCCAGCTCCGATCAACCGGTCCGCCAGCGGGATATGCGATGCCATCCCCGACAGCGCCAGACCGAGGCCAATCAATGTCAGGCTTGCCGCATCGGGTATGCGCCTATCCCGGAAATCCACCACCACAATCCAGCCCAGCAGCCCGGCCAGCACGACCGTCAGAAAATAAGTCAAAATAATTTCACTCCCCCTGAAACTTCCCTTCGCGCCGCGCCGTAGCTGCTGGTGTCAGGATAAACCGGCTCCGCACCCGCTGTGCGATTGCCTCACCTAAGCCCTGACGAAGATTAACAAGTGCAATCCTAGCACATAGGGAGAGGTAATATGAAAAGATCAAAACTATCCGTCGTCGCGGTCGCCCTGGCGGGAACCGTGGCCATGGTCCCGCAGATTTCGTCGGGCTCCAGCCACCGCGAGGCCCCCGGCATCGCTGGCATGCCGCGGGTCGATGGCACCGACTTCTACATGTTCCGCAGCTATGAAAAGGGCCGGGAAGACTTCGTGACCTTCATCGCAAACTACATCCCGATCCAGGCTCCGTATGGCGGACCGAACTACTACAAGCTCGACGACGATGCCGCTTATGAAATCAAGATCGACACTGATGGCGATGCGGTCGAAGACATGACCTTCCGCTTCAATTTCAGTTCGGCCCTGTCCGGTGACACTGGCATCGCCCTGCCGATCGGCAACGAAACTGTCGCCATTCCGTTGCGCAATGCCGGCTCTATCGCCAACCCCGGCGACGGCACCATCAATGAAACCGAAAGCTACCGCGTTTCGTTGATCACCGGCGCTGCCGGATCGCTAAGCCGCTTTCCGTTGACCTCGGCCGATAATCCCAACCAGAAATCGTTCCTCAAACCGATCGACAATATCGGCACCAAGTCGATCCCGGATTATCCCGCCTATGCCAACCAGCACATCTACAACGTCACCATTCCGGGCTGCAATACCGCCGGGCGGGTGTTTGTCGGTCAACGGGCCGAGGCTTTTGCGGTCAATCTGGGTCCGATCTTCGACCTGGTGAACCTCGTGCCAATCGAAGGCGACAGTGCGCCGGGTGCCGGCGACGGCAAGGGTTTCCCCGGTGGCATCACCCAGTCACGCGCAAATGATGCGCTGGTCGGCAAGGCCAACGTGACCTCGCTGGCGCTGGAGCTGCCGATTTCCTGCATCACCGGCCACGGCAACGGCGTCATCGGTGCCTGGACAACTGCCAGCCTGCCCGCCAAGCGGATGATTTCCGCCGATCAGGCGGCCGACTACAGCGGCCCATGGGTGCAGGTTTCCCGTCTGTCCAACCCCCTGGTAAACGAAGTGGTGATCGGCTTGGCTGACAAGGACAAGTTCAACGGTTCCCAACCGAAAGATGACGGTCAGTTCGGCACCTATGTCACCAATCCGACGCTGCCCGCCTTGCTGAACCTGCTGTTCAAGGATGCCGTCAACGCCACCCTTGGCACCAGCATTCCCGATCTGGCTCCGTCGAACTTCCCGCGTCAGGATCTGGTCACTGCCTTCCTGACCGGCTTCCCCGGCCTCAATCAGCAAAAGACGGTGACCGGGTCTGAGATGATGCGCCTGAACACCGCAGTTCCGCCGACACCAAGGAACAAGCAATCCAGCTTCGGCGTTGTCGCTGAAGATCTGGCCGGCTTCCCCAACGGCCGCCGGCCCGGTGACGACACTGTCGACATCGCCCTGCGGGTCGTGATGGGTGCGCTGTGTTACAAAGTGCCGCTGGGTGCCGAGCTTGGTGTTCCCGGGGCGGTCGAAGACACCAAATCCGACTTGATCAACCTTGGCCTGTGCAAGCCAAAGGACGCTCCGGTCGGCAACGTTCCCTTCACCGACGGTGCCCCGATTTCGGCAAAAGACGTGATGGGAGTGTTCCCCTACCTGAAGGCGCCTCTCCCCGGCGCCCACAGCTAAGGGCAACACCAAACTGTTCTTAAAGTACGGCGTATTATGTTCGTAACGATTGATCAGTATGGTAGGTGAGTAACGAGTGACTGGGCGGCAGGGCAACCTGCCGCCCTTTTTGTAACATTCCACCACCGCAAACACCGTTTCGTGAGCACTGTAACAAAGCCCCCCGTGACCGGACTAACCTGTATGGACCCGATGGCCGGGATCCTTGTTCAACTGGAGAATGCTATGACCATGAAAACCTCGACCATCAGCCTCGGTGCCTCGCTGGCTTGCGCGATGACCCTGATGTCGGCCACTGCCTCGCTGGCCGACACCAAAATGGAGAAATGCTTCGGCGTGGCTCTGGCCGGCCAGAACGACTGCGCCGCTGGTGCTGGCACCACCTGCGCTGGCACTTCGAAAGTGGATTATCAGGGCAATTCTTTCAAACTGGTTCCGGAAGGCACCTGCATGACGATGGAACTACCCGCCGCCGCCGATGGCACCATGCGTCAGGGTTCGATGGAAGCTCAGATGCGTGACATCCCGCAAACCTGAGCTTTCTCCGGTCGCGGCCCAGGGATCAGGGCCGCGACCGTTTACCCACCGGAAGGCAGCACAATGGAAATCATCTTCGGTTATCTTGCGGGACTGTTGACCCTGATCAACCCCTGCGTTCTGCCGATCCTGCCCATCGTCCTGACCGCCAGCCTGCGCGCCGACCGTCGCGCGCCGCTGTTCCTCGCCGCCGGGATGAGCGTCAGCTTCGTCGCCCTTGGCCTGGCTGTCGCCACCATCGGACCGGCGCTCGGCATTCAGGAAGAAACCGTTTCTCGCACCGCAGCTTTTCTGATGATGGCTTTCGGCGCAATCATGCTGGTCCCGTCTTTCGGCACCCAGTTTGCCACCGCGACCGCCGGCATCGCCGCCCGCGCGGATGCGGGCATCGCCGCGACCGACACCGGCCTGCCCAGCCAGTTCCTCGGTGGCGCACTGCTCGGCGCGGTGTGGAGCCCGTGCATCGGCCCGACCCTCGGGGCTGCGATAGGTTTCGCGGCGCAGGGCCAGAACCTTGCCCATGCCGCGATGGTGATGCTGGCCTTCGCGCTCGGCGTTTCCACGCTGATCATCGCGCTTGCCTACGGCGCCCGCTCTGTCTTGCAACGCCACCTCGCCACCCTGCGCAGCATCGCCATTCAGTCCAAACCCATCATGGGCGCGGTGTTCGTCCTGGTTGGTGCCACACTGTTCTTCCATCTCAACCGCCCCGTCGAGGCATGGCTGCTGTCGGTCTTGCCGCCCTGGCTCGTCGACCTATCCGTCACTTTGTGAAAGGTTTCACCATGAAACGCCGCAGCTTTCTGACCCTCGCTGGTGCAGGCATCACCCTGCCGCTGTTCTCGCTTCCGGCCAAAGCCGCCGACCGGGTGTTCTACACCCCTGGCCTGGCTGAAAAGGCCATGGCCGACGGCCAGGTCGTCCTTCTGGATTTCTGGACCAATTGGTGCTCCACCTGCGCTGCGCAGGGGCGCGCGATAGACGCGATCCGCGCTGCCAACCCGGCCTATGACAAGGCGATCACTTTCATCACCGTCGATTGGGATGTCTACGCCGACAGCGACCTGTCCATGGCTCTGCAGATCCCGCGCCGTTCCACCCTCGTCGCTTTCAAAGGCAACACCGAACTTGGTCGCATCGTCGCGGGCACGTCCCAGGCCGATATCAAGGCCCTGCTCGATCTCGCTCTGACCGCCGCCTGACCGAACTGGCATAACCAAACGATTTGCGGCATTGCAGTCTCAGACCCTCCGCCGCAAACAAAGGCCGCAATGATCGACGCCAAACTGCTGCCCCTGCAGCGCCGCCTGCTTGCCACTCCGGCCCGCCTTCTGGCGGCGCGCGGCGTCTTGGCCGATCACGTCAGCCTTGCCGGTTTCGCGCTTGGCGTGCTCACGGTTCCCGCCCTTGCCACCCACCACACCACACTCGCCCTGATCCTGCTTGCTCTCAACCGCAGCGCTGATGGTCTGGATGGCGCCGTCGCCCGTCTCGACGGCCCAACAGACCGCGGCGCTTTCCTGGACATCGCCCTCGACTTCGTGTTCTACGCCCTGTTTCCCCTCGGCTTCGCCCTCGCCAACCCGGCATTCAACGCGCTGCCCGCCGCCGTCCTGATCGCGTCTTTCGTCGGCACCGGCTCATCCTTTCTCGCCTTCGCCGCCGTGGCCGCCAAACAGGGCAAAACCACCGCCGCTTACCCCAGCAAGGGCATCTACTATCTCGGCGGCCTGACCGAGGGCGCCGAGACCATTGCGCTTTTCATCCTGTTCTGTGTGTTCCCGGCGGCTTTCCCGACCCTCGCCTACCTGTTCGCCGCGGCCTGCGCCGTGACCACCTTGCTCAGGTGGCATCAAGGCTGGACCGCTTTCACAAGTCCCGCATCGGAGTCGCCATGAAACTGACCCTGCTCGCCGTCCTCGCCCTTACCGCCACGCCCGTCCTGGCGGACTGGCAGCAGACCCTCGACGCTGCCAGAGGCCAGACCGTCTACTGGAACGCCTGGGGCGGTGATGAGCGGACCAATGCTTTCATCGCCTGGGTGGGCGAACAGACCGCGGCGAAATACGGTGTCACGATCGAACAGGTGAAACTGACCGACACCGCCGAAGCCGTCACCCGCGTCGTTTCCGAAAAGGCCGCAGGACAGGATCAGGGCGGCTCTGTCGACCTGATATGGATCAACGGTCCGAACTTCCTCGCCATGAAAGCCCAAGGCCTTCTCCACGGCCCTTTCGTGGCAGACCTGCCGAATTCGCAATACCTCGACCTGTCGCCAACCTCCGCCGCCTCGGTCGATTTCACCACGCCGGTCGAGGGTATGGAAAGCCCGTGGCGGCTGGCGAAATTCGTCTTCACCTATGACAGCGCCCGGGTGAAAGAACCGCCGATGACCATGGCAGACTTTCCGGCCTGGGCCGCAGCGCATCCCGGCCGCTTCACCCATCCCGACCCGTCCAACTTCATGGGCGCCACCTTCCTGAAACAGGCGCTGATCGAACTCGCCCCCGACCCGGTCGTCCTGCAAAGCCCGGCAACCGACGCCAGCTTTGCCGCCGCCACGGCCCCGCTTTGGGCCTGGTACGACGCGCTCCGCCCAAACCTCTGGCATCAGGGTGCCACTTTCCCGGAAAACCAATCCGCCCAGCAGCAACTGCTGAATGATGGCGAAGTGGATATGTCGATGTCCTTCGACCCCGCCTCCACCGCCGCCGCCATCGGTCAGGGCCTGCTGCCCGCCACCGCCCGGGTATTCGTGCCGGACGGCGGCTCCATCGGCAACATCTCGTATGTCGCCATCCCCTACAACGCCGCCCATGCCGCCGGGGCCGAGGTCGTGGCCAACTTCCTGCTCGACCCGGCGACGCAGGCCCATATGCAGGACATCGAGGTGCTCGGCTCCTACTCCGTCCTTGACGACAGCAAACTTGACGACGCCGCCATCGCCGACTTCGCCGCTCTGCCGACCGCACCGGCGCTGCCCAGCCTGGCCGACCTCGGCCCGACCCTTTTGGAACCCGATGCCAGCTGGATGACCCGGCTCACCGCAGAATGGGCCCGGCGCTACACGAAATGAGCCATGACGGGCGAAACCTCAGAGGGATGGTGCTCGGCGTGGTCAGTTTCGGCCTGATCGCGCCGATCCTGCTCGGCCTGTGGCAAACTGCCACGGCCGCGTTCGGCATCCTGCCCGCCCTCGGCCACCAGACCCCGACCCTCGCGCCGTGGGCAATGCTCGCCGATCTGCCCGGTTTTGCCACCAGCCTGCGCATGACCCTGGTCACTGGCCTCGGCTCCACGCTCCTCGCGCTGCTCCTCGCCACCGGCTTCTGCGCCACGGTCCATGCCAGACTGCCGCCCGGTTCTGCCCGCCTCCTCACGCCGTTCCTCGCCGTCCCCCATGCCGCGATGGCCGTCGGCCTCGCCTTTCTGCTGGCCCCGTCCGGCTGGATTGCCCGCGCCATGGCCCCGCTGGCAGGCTGGATGACCCCGCCCGACATCGCCACCGTCAACGATGACTGGGGCGTGGCGCTGACCATCGGTCTGCTGGTCAAGGAGCTGCCGTTTCTCCTGCTGGTCATCCTGTCGGCCCTGTCGCAGATCCCTGTCGCCCGCCAGATGGCCGCAGGTCGCGCCCTGGGCTATGGACGTGGCGTGGTCTGGGTCAAGATCATCATGCCGCAGGTCTGGCCGCTGGTCCGCCTGCCGGTCTGGGTCACCCTCGCCTATGCCCTGTCAGCGGTGGACATGGCGATCATCCTCGGCCCGTCCAACCCGCCGACCCTTGCTGTCGCCATCATGCGCTGGTTCTTCGACCCCGACCCACAGATGATCCTGCCCGCCTCCGCCGGGGCGATCCTGCAGGCCACATTGGTCGCCGCGGGCGTCACCCTGCTCTACATCGCCGAACGCGTCGCTGCGCCGATCGGTCGCTGGTGGCTGCGTCGCGGCGGCCGTGGCCTGTCCACCGAACCTGGCCTCTGGCTCGCCACGGCGGCCTCGGTTCTCCTGATGGCCGCTGGCCTGATTGCCATGCTGTCGCTGGTCACCTGGTCGCTCAGCTGGCGCTGGACCTTTCCAGACCTGTTGCCTGCAAGCTGGTCGCTCAAACCTTGGGCCGCCCATTCCGGCGACTGGACCCGGGCCCTGAACCGCACCCTGATCCTTGCCCTCACCACCACCTGCCTGTCGCTTGTTCTGGCCATGGCCTGGCTGGAGGGCGAGGACCGCGCCCGTCGCGGCCGCGCCGCCTGGGCCGAGGCGCTGATCTACCTGCCGCTGCTGATCCCGCAAATCGGCTTCCTCTACGGCCTCAACGTCGTTTTCCTGCGTCTGGGTCTCGGCGGCAGCCTGACTGCCGTCATCTGGGCGCAGACCCTGTTCGTCTTCCCCTATGTCATGATCACCCTGTCCGACCCGTGGCGAGCGCTCGATCCCCGGATCACCGCCACCGCCGCCGCCCTTGGCGCCGGCCCGACCCGCCGCCTGATCGCCGTGAAACTGCCGATCCTGCTGCGGCCGATCCTCACCGCTGCCGCCATCGGCGTGGCCGTCTCGGTTGCACAGTACTTGCCAACCCTGTTCATGGGGGCAGGTCGCATTGCCACGCTGACAACCGAGGCCGTGGCCCTGTCCTCCGGCTCTGATCGTCGCGTCACCGGTGTCTATGCCACCCTGCAGGCGGCGCTGCCTTTCGCCGCCTATTTCGTCGCCTTCGCAATCCCGGCCATGCTGCACCGCAACCGCCGCGCCCTGAGCGGAGCCTCCCACGCATGAGCCTTGATCTGACCGCCATCTGCATCCGCAACACCGCAGGCAAGGCACTGTTTGCTCCGCTGACCCTGCGCGTTCCGCCCGGTGAAGTCGTCACGGTGATGGGTCCATCCGGCGTTGGCAAGTCTACCCTGCTTGACGGCATTGGCGGCCATCTGTCCCACGGTTTCCACCTGACCGGTACAGTCATGCTGAATGACCAGGACGTCACCCATACCCCGGCAGAGGCGCGCCGCATCGGCGTGGTGTTTCAGGATGCGTTGCTGTTCCCGCATCTGTCGGTCGGCGACAACCTCGCCTTTGGCCTGCCGCAGCATCTGAAGGGCCGCGACCCGCGCCGCGCCGCTGTCGACGCTGCCCTTGATCAGGCGGGCCTCGACGGACTTTACAGCCGTGACCCCGCCACCCTGTCCGGTGGCCAACGCGCCCGCGCCGCCCTGATGCGCAGCCTGCTGGCCGAACCGCTGGCCCTGCTCTTGGATGAACCCTTCGCCAAACTTGACGCGGCATTGCGCGATGACATCCGCCAGTTCACCTTTGCCCATGTCCACCAACGCGCCATCCCGACCTTGATGGTCACCCACGACCCTGCCGACGCCGATGCCGCCTCGGGCGAGGTCATCCAGCTGACGACGCTATAACCGCCGCGCCGCCTCGGCCAAGATCGCCGAAATTCGCGCGTCATTGTCCGCCGCCACCGGCGCAACCGGTATCGAGGTCAACGCCCGCGTCACCCGCATCTGCGCAATGAACGCCGAACAGCCTTTGCAGATCGTCAGATGCAACCGCATTTGCGCCCGCTCCCACAGCGTCAACTCGCCGTCGATCAGGGCACTGGCGCGGGCAGCAACCTCTTTGCAGCTTAACATCGCAAGCCATCCCTTCGCGGCAAGTCATACAGATAAGACGCCCGAGAGACCGCCCCGTTACATCCGGCCGGAATATAAGTAACATACTCCAATCACCCAACCCCCCGCACCAGCCCGTCAAGATGCGCCCGCACTGTCAGCCGGGCCCGGTGCAGCAACACCCGCATGTTGGCCTCGGTGATCCCCAAGGCAGCGCAAACCTCGCCAGCCTCCATGCCCTCCTGACCGCGCAAGATCAGAACCGCCCGCTGCCCGGCCGGCAGCGCGTCAATCGCCAGCGTGACCTGCGCCAATACCGTTCGCCCTGCCACGATCCGTTCTGCCGTCACCTCGTCCCACAGCTCCGGCATGTCCTTCCAATGGCCCCGCCCATCAAACGCCGCGGCCAGATTGTCCTCTTCCCCGCCGGCATCGAACGACACCATCCGGCCATCGCGCGAAGCCCGGCTGCGCGCCTTGTTGATCAGGATGGCAAAGATCCAGCTTGCCAGCGACGACCGTCCCTCGAACCCGCCAATGCTCTGTAACACCGCCACCCAGGTGTCCTGCGCCACCTCTTCCGCAACGGCCCGGCTTTCCACGATCCCCATCGCAACCCGGATCAGCGCGGCCATATGCCGCCGGTACAGCGCCTCAAACGCCGCCCGTTCCCCCGCCACCAGCCGCACCACCAGGGCGCTTTCGCCGCGATCCGTCATGCATGCTCCCGCCATCTCGGCCATAAAGCAGGCTTTCCCCGCGCCGGTCCAGCGCCCATCCCCAACCTCATTGCAATGTGAGAGCCTGTAACCCGCAGGCTCAGCCGCTGGTACGCCGGACCAGACTGGGTTCCACCAGCACATGCCGGGCTTGCGTGCGCCCGCCGATCCGGCTCAGCAGCATCTCGGTCGCCAGCGCCCCCAGATGGCGGCCCTGCTGGTCGATGCTTGACAAGTTGACCAGCGGCAGCGCCGCCACCCGGCTGTTGTCATAGCCGATGATCGCCAGATCCTCCGGCACCCTTATGCCGCGCATCTTGGCGGCGTTGATCAGGATCACCCCGTCCAGATCCGACCACACGAACACGGCCCGTGGCAAATGCCCGCCCGCCAGCAGCGCCTCGATCTCGGCACCGTGGCTCGTCGCGTCCCAGCCCAGCCGGTGAATCCGCGCAAAACGTTGCAACCCCAGCGCCGTCATCGCCGCCAGATACCCGGCCTCCCGCTGCCAGACGACATTCGCCGCCGTCGCATCCTCGACCTGCAGACTGATCATCATGATATCCTCATGACCCGCCCCGTGCAGCGCCTCCAGCGCAATCGCCACCCCGCGCTGGTCGTCCGAGTTGACCGTGTCGAACTCGGCGGCCGAGGCTTCGTGATGGCCGACCGCCACCATCGGAATCTGCCGGGCAAACCGCGCCAAGGTCTCGCCCGCCATGCGCGGCGCCACCAGAATCAACCCGTCCATCCGGTTGTCGATCATCGATTCAATCAGCGACACCTCAATCGCCGTCGCCGATTGTCCCATTCCCATCAAGGCCTTGTAGTTCGACGGCGCCAGCACGCCGTTGATGCCGTCCACCACCTCGGGAATGAACGGATTGGCAATCTCCACCAGCAGAATGCCGATCATATAGGTCTGACCGCGCATCCCGCGCGCCGCCACGCTGGGCCTGTAGCCCAGGGCGTCAATTGCGGTCTGCACTTTCAGCCGCAGCGAATCGCTGACCCCGTAGGCGTTGCGCAACACCTTCGACACCGCCGCCACGGACACGCCAGCCTGCGCCGCGACCGTCCGTATGGTCACACGCTCGCCACGCCTCGGGGCCTTTATGTCGTTCATTTTACAGTGTTCCAGAACCGGTTTTTCGGCCTCTTCAAACGCTACAAAGAAAACACTTGCAATGCAAAAGAATTTTGTAGAACGTTATATGGAGAACGGTCCACACAACCTGCGAGGAGGCGGGGCGGGCCAACCGGAGGACGACAATGACCCTGCAAGGCACCATCCGCACAGCGGCAGCCGACACTTACGCAAACCGCAGCTGGACCGGCCAGATGATCGCGCCGATGGCCGACACGGGGCAGGGCACCCAGGCCAGTTTCGTCGCCAGGGACTTCACCCTTGACACCGTCGCCCCCAGCCTGCTGCACATCACCGCCCAGGGCCTCTACCGCGCCTTCCTCAATGGCCAGCGGGTCGGCCATGACCTCTTGACTCCCGGCTGGACCTGCTATGACAGCCGCATCGCCTTTCAGACCTATGACGTGACAGACCTGCTCAAACCCGGCACCAACCGGCTGGAAATCTGGCTCGGCGATGGCTGGTGGCGCTCGCAGATGATGTGGGCCGCGGCACCTATCTACAATTGCTGGGGCGACAAGATCGCGGCTCTGGCCGATCTGGAAAGCGCGGGCTCGGTCATCCTGTCCACCGATGCCAGCTGGCAAAGCGGCCTGCTGCCCGTCATCAGGTCCGGCATCTACTACGGCGAAGATTACGACGCCCGCATCACCCCGCACGCCACCACCGGCGTCACCGCTCTCGACTTCAATTCTGCCCTGCTGGTCCCGCATGAGACCCCGCCTGTCGTCGAACTGCCCGCCCTGCTGGCGGTCGAGGCGTGGGACGACAACGGCGCCCGCGTCTACGACTTCGGCCAGAACGCCGGCGGCTACCTGCGTCTCGCCGTTCAGGGCGAGGCCGGGGCAACGATCCGCGTCGAACATTCCGAAGTGCTAGGCCCCGACCGCGCATTCGACAACCGCAACTACCGCTCCGCCCGCGCCGAACTGCACTACACGCTGAAGGGTGGAGCTCCTGAAACCTACGCGCCGCTGTTCACCTTCTTCGGCTTCCGCTACGCCCGCATCACGGTCACCGGCAAGGCCACAGTCACCAAGGCCGAGCTGGTCCCGATCTCCTCGGTCCCCACCGTCGCCGGCGGTTTCACCTGCGGCGTGCCCTCGGTCAACCGTCTCGTCCTCAACACCATCTGGTCGCAGCGCGCCAATTTCATCGAGGTCCCCACCGACTGCCCGCAACGCGATGAACGTCTGGGCTGGACCGGCGACGCGCAGGTCTTTGCCGGCACCGCCTGCTGGCTGGCCGATAGTGAGCGTTTCCTGAAGAAATATCTCCGCGACGTGATGGCCGATCAGCGTCCCAACGGCGCCGTGCCGCATTTCTCGCCCGATCCGACCCGCCTGCATCCGGTGCCCGGACGCGGCGACTGGGCGGGTTCCACCGGCTGGGGTGATGTGATCACCGTGATGCCGTGGCAGCTCTACCTGCATTACGGCGACATCGGCGTGCTGCAGGAAACCTTCCCCGCCATGCTGCGCTGGCTCGACTATCTCTGGCACATCTCCAACGGCCCGATCATCCGCCCGCCGTCGCTGTGGGGCGCGCATGGCTTCACCTTCGGTGACTGGCTGCAACCGGTCGGCGACAACCGCAAACCCCGCCCCACCATCGCCGACGACTGCGCCGCGACGCTCTACCACTTCATTTCCACCGACCTCGCCGCCAAAGTCGCCACCGTCATCGGTGAGAAAGCCGAGGCCACCCGCCTGACCGCCCGCGCCGCCGAGATCAAGGCCGCGTTCAAGCACGAATTCTTCGCCCCCTCCGGCCGTATCGCCCACAATGACATGACCTCGTGGTCGCTGGCCTTCCT
>JBDTQR010000018.1:0-34217 GCA_039932095.1 bacterium
GTTGCGGAGGGATGACATGCGTCTGGACTTCATGCGACCCCATCAGATCAGGACTGCGATTGCCGCCAATCTTCCGGTCGTGCTGCCAATTGGCGGGCTGGAATACCACGGCGAGCATTTGCCGGTCGGCGTCGATCTGATCGCGGTGACGCGGGTGGTGGAGCGGCTGGAGGCCGAGGCGCCCGAGCGGATGATCCTGCTGCCGCCGTTCGCCTATGGCGCTGCCTCGCACGCCGTGTCGGGGCCGCAGAGCACCGGGACACTGCATGTCGAGGCCTCCAGCTTTCTGACCTTTGCGCAGAACCTGTTTGCCAGTCTGCTGAACGTAGGCTTCCGCAATATCCACGGCGTCGTCCATCACCAGACCGAGAATTTCGGTCAGGCGATGCCGACCGATCTGGCGTTCCGGCTGGCGGCGCGGCAGGCGGTGTTCGCGCATCAGACGGCGATGCGGGGTCATGTCGCCTGGGGCAAGACCGAGGGTGGCGACACCCCGTTCGGCTGGATCGCCATCCATCCCTTGATGCCGCCGGATGTCGAGCCGCATTTGCCGTTCGACCATGCCGGTGAGGGGGAAACCGCGTTGATGCTGGCACTGGCCCACGAGTTGGTCGAACCGGCGCGGATGGCAGACAACACCGTCTGGTTCACCGACAGCGCGCCACGGGCCACCACGTTGCAGGGCGTGGCGGGGGTGGCGGTGATCCTTGACCATCTGCGGGTGCTGCTGGGTCTTGCGGGCTGACGCCTGCGGATGATGGACAGGCCTTGTCTGCTCGGCTACCAGTCTTGCCGAGGCAGACCGGGAGGAGGGGCGCATGCGGACGATCCTGTGTTTTGGCGACAGCAATACCCATGGCACCAGGCCGATGCCCGACCTTGATGGCGCCGGGCGGTTCGGCCATGCGGCCCGCTGGCCTTCGGTGATGGGGCGCGATCTGGGCGCGGGCTTTGAGGTGATTGCCGAGGGGCATCCGGGACGCACCACCGTGCATGACGACCCGATGGAGGGGCCGCATCGCAGCGGGGTACGGGTGTTGCCGTCGCTGCTGGAAAGCCACAAGCCGCTGGACATGGTGATCGTGATGCTGGGCACCAATGATCTGAAGAACTGTTTTCACGTCGGTCCCGCCGACATCGCCTTCTGCCTTGACCGGCTGGTGCGGCTGATCCGGGGGTTTGACGCCGGGGTGGACGGGCCACCGGCGGTGATCGTGGTGGCGCCGCCGCCAATCCTTGAAGTCGGTTGTCTGGCCGAGATGTTCGCGGGCGGGGCGGCGAAGTCGCGGGGCCTCGCGGATGCGGTCCGGGCGATGACGGCGCGGCTGGGGGTGAGGTTCTTCGATGCCGGGCCGGTGTTGCAGGTCAGCCCGGTCGACGGCATTCATTATGAGGCCGAGGGTCAGGTGGCGCTGGGCCTTGCCATGGCGGCGGCAGTGCGCGACCATTTCGGCGCCTAGGGGGATGACATGCTGAAGAATTTGGACAACCGGCTGAATGCCGACGTTTTGCACGCTCTGCGCGCGATGGGACATGGCGATACCATCGTGATTGCCGACACCAACTTTCCCGCTGACAGCATCGCCCGGCAGACCGTGCTGGGCCACCTGTTGAGGATGGAAAACCTGACCTGCGGGCAGGCGGCGGAGGCGGTGCTGTCGGTGCTGCCGCTGGATACGTTTGTCGATGACTTTGCGGCGAGGATGGAAGTGGTTGGCGCGCCGGGGCAGATCGAACCGGTGCAGGCCGAGGTGCAGCGGGTGATTGACGCCGCCGAAGGGCGACCCCGCAAGATGGTGAGTGTCGAACGGTATGGGTTTTACGAGCAAGCCAAGCAGGCCTATGCGGTGATCCAGACCGGGGAGCGGCGGTTCTATGGCTGTTTCATTTTTCGCAAGGGCGTGATCGCGCCGGAGGTCTGATATGGGCAAGGTTGTCATTCTGGGTGTCTTCGTGGTCGACACCTCTTACCGGGCGGCGCGGCAGCCGAAGATCGGTGAAACCCTGCTGGGCAAAAGCTTTGTGCTGGGGCCGGGGGGCAAGGGCTCCAATCAGGCGGTGGCGGCGGCGATGGCCGGGGCGGAGACTCATTTCATCTCGCGGCTGGGTCGCGACGCGTTTGCCGATATTGCCCTGGCGACCTGGGCGAAGGCCGGGGTTCATCCGGCGGTGGTGCAGGACCCGGCGAGTTACACTGGCGCGGCCTATATCTTTGTCGAGGACGCCACCGGAAACAATGCGATCATCATTTCGCCGGGTGCTGCGGCCGAGATTTCGGCGGCGGATATTGAGGCCAATGCCGGACTGATCGAGGGGGCCGCCGTGTTCATCACGCAGTTGGAGCAGCCGATCCCGGTGGCCTTGCAGGCGCTGAAACTGGCGCGGGCGGCGGGGGTGGTGACAATCCTGAACCCGGCACCGGCGGCGGAGTTGCCGGAGGGGATGATCGGCTATTGCGACTATGTCACGCCGAACGAGACCGAGGCCGAAGCCTTGACCGGGATTGCGGTCAAGACGGTCAAGGATGCTGAGGCGGCGGCGCAGGCTTTGCGCGCCATGGGGGCGGGGGCGGCGCTGATCACGTTGGGTGAGAAGGGGGCCCTGTTCCATGACGGGGTGCGGACGGTGCATGTGCCGCCGTTCAAGGCCGGTCCCGTGGTCGAGACGACCGGGGCAGGCGACGCGTTCAACGGCGGTTTTGCGGCGGCCCTGGCCGAGGGGATGGACCCGGTCGATGCGGTGCGTTTTGGCTCGGCCACGGCAGGGATCTCGGTGACGCGGGCCGGGACTGCGCCGTCGATGCCGTCGCGGGCGGAAATCGAGGCGCTGCTGGCACGGTGACGCGGGTTGCAAGGTGCCGACATGGGGGCCGCAGCTGATAAAATGGGGCGGAATTGCTTCCGCCCCGCTACTCGTTAAGGAGTCTATGCGCCGCGATCAGACGAACAGGAAGTCTGACGCATGGAGAAGGGCCGGATTGGTCAATCCGGTCAGATTGATCGACATGTCCAAGGTGCCGTTGCCATCGAAGTCGAGTTGCACCGCAGTGCCGAATACCCGCGCCTGGGTGTTGCCGGTGTTCGCAAAGGCGGTGGTGCCGACATAGGCGAAGACGCCGTGCAGCAGGCCGTGGAATTCCAGCACATCGCCTTCGGCAGCACCACCATCCAGCGCGTTGAAGTCGGTGATGGTGTCCAGCCCGCTGGCCGCAACCAGGAACACGAAGTGGTCAGCTCCGTCGCCGCCAGTCTGGGTGTCGTTGCCGCCGCCGCCGATCATCGTGTCATTGCCGGCCATGCCCAGCAGCTTGTTGGCGCCGGTGTTGCCGGTGATGGCATTGTTGGATGCGTTGCCGGTGCCGATCGAGGCCGCAGTCCCGGACAGGATCAGGTTTTCGACATTGGCTCCCAGGGTAAAGCTGACGGCGCTTTGTATGGTGTCAGTGCCCTGGTTCAGATCTTCGAACACCACATCGCCGACATTGTCGACGACATAGAAGTCGCCGCCATTGCCGCCTGCCATGCTGTCGGCGCCGTTGCCGCCGTCCAGCGTGTCGGCCCCGCCACCGCCGTTCAGCGTGTCGTTGCCGCCGGTGCCGCCGGTCAGCATGTTGTCGCCATTGTTGCCGGTGATCACGTTGTTGGATATGTTGCCGATCCCGTTGATCGCGGCGTTGCCGGTCAGCGTCAGATTTTCCACATAGCTGGCCAAGGTCAGCGTGATCGAGGACAGGACCGTGTCGGTACCACCGGTGGAGGTTTCGACCACCTTGTCGCTGATGCTGTCGACATAATAGGTGTCGTTGCCATTGCCACCGGTCATCAGGTCATTGCCGGCGCCGCCGTCGATGGTGTCGGCACCTTCACCGCCAGTCAGGCTGTCGTTGCCGGCCATGCCGCTGAGCAGGTTGTTGCCGGCATTGCCGATCAGGGTGTTGTCCAGCCCGTTGCCGGTGCCGGAAAAGTCGCCAAGACCGATCAGGGTGAGTTTTTCCAGATTGGCGCCAAGCGCATAGGACAGGCTGGCCACAACCAGATCGACACCGACGTCGGAGCCTTCGACCACGACGTCTCCGGCACTGTCGACGCGAAATTCGTCATTGCCGAGACCACCGGTCATCTGATCATTGCCGGTGCCGCCATCGAGCGTGTCATTGCCGTTGCCGCCGTCGATCGTGTCATTGCCGTCAAGGCCGCTGAGCAGGTTGGACCCGGTATTGCCGGTCAATAGGTTGGCCTGAATGTTGCCGGTGCCGGTCAGGCCGGATGTGCCGGACAGGATCAGGTTTTCCACCCCGTCGGCGAGGGTGTAGCTGACCGAGGTGGTGACGGTATCCTTGCCGCCACCGGCCAGTTCGACCACGACATCCAGCAAGGAGTCGACGACATAGCTGTCATTGCCGTTGCCGCCCGTCATCAGGTCATTGCCCTTGCCGCCATCCAGCGTGTCATTGCCGTTGCCGCCGTAGAGCGTGTCATTGCCCTCGACCCCCGACAGCAGGTTGTCGCCAGTGCCGCCGGTCATCACGTTGTTCAGCGAGTTGCCGATGCCGTTGATCGCTGTGCTGCCGGACAGCGTCAGGTTTTCGAAATAACTCACCAGTGTCAGGGTTATGGCAGAGATCACGGTGTCGGTGCCGCCGGTCGAGGTCTCGATCACCTTGTCGCCGATATCATCGACATAATAGGTGTCGTCGCCGTCGCCGCCAACCATGCTGTCATTTCCGGTGCCGCCGTTCAGGGTATCATTTCCCGCGCCGCCGTTCAGCGTATCAATTCCGGTCAGTCCCGACAGCAGGTTGTTGCCGGTGTTGCCGGTCAGGATATTGGCGGCGGCATTGCCGGTGCCGTTCAGATTGGCGGTGCCCGTCAGGGTCAGGTTTTCAAACTCGGTCAACAGGGTGTAGGTGACAGCACTTTGCACGGTGTCGATACCGCCGCTGGCCAGTTCGATCAGCGTGTCGCTGGTGTCGGTGATGATGAACGTGTCGTTGCCAACGCCGCCATAGAGCGTGTCATTGCCCAGACCACCGTCCAGCGTGTCGTTGCCTGCGCCGCCGTCGAGGGTGTCGTTGCCGTCGAGGCCTTGCAGCAGGTTGGCGGCAGTGTTGCCGGTGATGGCGTTGGCGAGGATGTTGCCGATGCCGCTGGTGCCCACTGTTCCGGTCAGGATCAGGGCCTCGGTATCGCTCGACAGGGTCCAGCTGACCGAGGCCGAGACGGTGTCGTTGCCCTGCCCCGCCTGCTCGACAACCACGTCGGTGACCGAGTCGACGACATAGGAGTCGTTGCCGAGGCCCCCGGCCATCTGGTCAGTGCCGATTCCGCCGTCCAGCGTGTCACTGCCGTTGCCGCCGTAGATCGTGTCGTTGGCTCCGGCGCCGCTCAGCAAGTTGTCGCCCGCATTGCCGGTGAGGATGTTGGCACCGGAATTGCCGGTGCCGTTGATTGCGGCGCTACCCATCAGGGTCAGGTTTTCGAGATAGGCACCAAGGGTAAAGGTGATGGTGCTTTGGACGGTGTCGACGCCGCCATTCGACAGTTCAGTGATCTGGTCGCCCGACGCGTCCACAACATACAGATCATCGCCGGCGCCGCCGATCATGCTGTCGTTGCCGGTGCCGCCGTCGAGGGTGTCATTGCCGGCATTGCCGGTCAGCGTATCGTTGCCGTCCAGACCGGACAGCAGGTTGGCCCCGGTATTGCCGGTCAGGTGGTTGGTAAAGCTGGTTCCGGTGCCGTTGATATCGCCGCCGCCGGACAGGATCAGATCCTCGAGAAAGGTGCCCAGGACATAGGAGATCGACGAGATCACGGTGTCGAGACCGCCGCTGCTGGTCTCGACGATGGTGTCGCCGACGCTGTCGACCACATAGGTGTCGCTGTCATCGCCGCCGACCATGCTGTCATTGCCGGTGCCGCCGTCGAGTGTGTCATTGCCGCCTTTGCCGATCAGCGTGTCATTGCCGTCGAGCCCGATCAGAAGGTTGTAGCCGCGCTGACCGATGGTGCCGCCAGTGCCGGAGTTGCCGGTCAGCACGTTGTCCAGTGCATTGCCGGTGCCTTTGCGGTCGAACTGGCCAGTCAATGTCAGGTTTTCGAAGTTGTCCCCCAGGGTCCAATCGACGGAACTTTGCACCGAGTCGATGCCCTCATTGGCGTTCTCGACGATGACGTCATTAAAGTAGGTGGCGCCGCCGGGACCGGAGACGAGAGTGGAGTCGACGACATAGGTGTCGTTGCCGACGCCACCATACATCGTGTCAATGCCAGTGCCGCCGGACATCGAATCGTTGCCGCCGCCGCCCCACAGCATGTTGTCCAGGACCTGTGTGCCAATCAGGGTGTCATTGTAGTTCGAGCCAATCAGATTCTGGATGCCGAGCAGCACGTCGCCTTCGGCGTCGCCGCCAGAGCCGAAGCCGGTGTTGGACCCGGCCGACAGGTTGACGTTCACTTTCGCCGCCGAGGTCGCGTAGGACATGGTGTCCACGCCGTTGCCGCCGTCGATGGTGTCCGCCCCGGCGCCACCGCTGAACAGGTTGGAGTTGCCGTCGCCGGTCAACTTGTCATTGCCCGCACCGCCGTTGACATTCGAGATGCCGCTGAATGTATCTCCCTCGGCGTCTCCACCAGAGGCGGAGTTGGTATGAAGGTTGATCACGACCGCGACCAGAGAGGTGGAATAATCCACCGTGTCGATGCCGCCGCCGCCGACCATGCTGTCAGCACCGGCACCGCCGGTGAAAATGTTGTCGAAGTTGTTGCCGGTCAATGTGTCGTCAAACGCCGAGCCGCGGACGTTTTCGATCGAGATCAGCGTGTCAGTGCCTTCGCTGCCCGACACTGCGCCGGTCGCCAGGTTGACCGAGACGGCAACGGTCGAGGTGCTTAGATCAAATGTGTCAGAGCCTGCGCCACCGTCCAGTAGGTCATTGCCCGCGCCGCCGGACAGGAAATCGTCACCGGCGCCGCCGTAAAGCGTATCGACGCCCGCGCCACCGTACAGATAGTCATTGCCATTGCCGCCGGTCAGCACGTTGTTGCCCGTGGTGCCGGTCAGGTCGTCGTCACCAATGCCGCCTGTCAGGTTTTCAAAACCCGAGATCACGTCACCGGTCGCATCGCCGCCGCTGGCCGTGTTGGTCGCGATATTGACCGTGACGCCAAGCGCCGAGTCAGAATAATCCAGCGTGTCCGCGGTGCCTGTCGAGCCGTCGAGGGTATCGGCCCCGGCGCCGCCGTTCAGCAGGTCATTGCCCGCACCACCGTAGAAGAAGTTGCTGCCCGCATCGCCGAACAGAGTGTCGTCTAAGCCGGTGGCGATAATGCCTTCGACGTTGATCAGCACGTCGCCTGCAGCATCGCCAGTAAACGTGTTGGTCGCGAAGTTGATGCTCATCGCGGCAGTCGAGGTCGAATAGTCGGCAAGGTCGGTGCCGTCGCCGCCGTCAATCGTGTCAGCCCCGGCACCGCCGGCCAGCGTGTCATTGTCAGCCCCGCCATACAGCCCATCGGCCCCGGCCCCGCCATAGAGCGCGTCATTGCCTGCGCCGCCGCTCAGGATATTGGCGCCGCCGCTGCCGGTCAGCGAGTCGTTGAATGACGAGCCGTTTACGTTCTGGAAATTGCTGATCACGTCACCCGCGGCGTCGCCACCCGAGACGGCGCTGCTGCCCAGGTTGACCGAGACGCCTGCGTTCGACCCGGCGTAATCCAGCGTGTCATTGCTGCCCGCGCCGCCGTCCAGCGTGTCGGCCCCGGCGCCGCCGTTCAGGATATCGTCGCCTGCGCCGCCGTACAGCGCGTTGGCGGTGGAGGTGCCGGTGAGGGTGTCGCCAAAGGCCGAACCCACGACGTTTTCGAAGCCCGACAGCACGTCGCCCTGGGCGTCGCCACCTGAGGCCGCGTTGGTCGCGATGTTGACAGTGATCGCGGCGGAGGAGGCGGAATAGTCCAGCGTGTCGGTCCCGGCGCCGCCGTCCAGCGTGTCTGCCCCGGCGCCGCCGATCAGCGAGTCGTTGCCCGAACCGCCATACAGGATGTTGGTCCCGGCATCACCGGTCAAGGAATCGTTCAGCGCCGAGCCGATGACGCCTTCGATGCTGACGAACACATCGCCGAGTGCGTCGCCGGTGTTGACCTGGCTTGTCAGGTTGACGGTCAGGCCTGCGGCTGAGGTGGAATAATCGGCAAAGTCGGTGCCGCTGCCGCCGTCGAGGCGGTCGGACCCGGTGCCGCCCGTCAGGGTGTCATTGCCGGCGCCGCCATAGAGCGAGTCGGTGCCCGCCGCCCCCACCAGCACGTTGTCGTTGGTGTCGCCGGTCAACGTGTCGTTGAATGCCGAGCCAGTGATGTTTTCAACGGTGTTCAGGGTGATCACGTCGCCTTGCGCATCACCGCCGGTGCCGGTGCCGGTCTCCAGCGAGACACTGACCGCAGCTGTCGACGCCGTATAGTCGATGAGGTCGGTGCCCGCGCCGCCGTCCATGCTGTCAGCGCCCGTGCCACCGACCAACGTGTCGTTGCCGATGCCACCGGACAGAGTGTCAGTGCCCGCTGCACCCGACAGGCTGTCATTCAGCGCGCCGCCGTCCAGCAGGTTGGCATTGGCGTCGCCGGTCAAGGTGTCGTTGAAGGCCGAGCCGGTGATGTTTTCAACCGTGTTCAGGGTAATCACGTCGCCTTGTGCATCACCGCCAGTGCCGGTGCCTGCGGTCAGGTTGACGCTGACGGCTGCCGTCGAGGCGGAATAGTCGATCAGGTCGGTCCCAGCGCCGCCGTCCATGCTGTCGGCACCTGCGCCGCCGAACAGCGTGTCGTTGCCAGCCCCGCCATAAAGCGAATCGTTGCCAGCCAGGCCCATCAGCCCGTTGGCATTGCCGTCCCCGGTCAGCGTGTCTGCCAGGGCCGAACCGATGACGCCTTCGATGGTGCCTGCAACCAGAATATCGCTCGCCGCATCACCACCCGAGGCGGTGTTGGCCAGCAGGTTGATCGCCACGGCTGCGGATGAGGCGCTGTAGTCGATCCAGTCAAAACCATTGCCGCCGTTCAGGCTGTCGGCGCCAGCGCCACCGATCAGCGTGTCGTCGCCGTCGCCGCCAAACAGGCTGTCAGCACCTGCGCCGCCGTTGAGGACGTTCGCGCCGGCATCGCCGGTGATGTTGTCGTTGAAGGCCGACCCGAGGATGTTTTCGATCGAGGTGAACCGGTCACCATTCGCATCGCCCTGCGTCCCGGTACCCGAGAGCAGGCTCAGGGTGATGGCAGAGGTGGCGGTGCTGTAGGAGGCGGTGTCGATACCGTTGCCGCCATCCATCGAATCGGAGCCAGCAAGGCCGCTGATCAGGTCATCGCCATCCAATCCGAAGATCGTATCGGCGTTGGACGTGCCGTTCAGTGTGTCGTTGCCAGATGTACCGTTAATCGCCATCGAAATCTCCAAAAGCCCGGGAACCCAAGGTTCCTCACGACACATCCACTCCCGACCAGATCTAGCTGTGTGCTAAGGCGGAATTTGGACGCCGTGCGCCTGGTTCAAGGAAAGATTGAGCCAACATTGCGGCGTTTCGGAGTTGGCCGGGGCAGCACCGCAAATATTGTCCGGTTGCGCTGTTATTGCGGCTGGGTTGCGTTGATTCCGGCCGCTTGGCAGTCTAGGTCAGGTAGATGATCACGCAGAAGATGAAATACGCGCTGAAGGCGCTTTTGACCCTTGCGGACGAGGCCCGTCGGCCCGCGCCCGAGGCGCTGACGATCGAAGAGATCGCCAAGCGCTCGGGTGCGCCGAAACGGTTTCTGGAGCATATCCTTCTGGAGATCCGCAATGCCGGGATCCTGGGATCGACGCGCGGTCGGTCGGGCGGCTATCATCTGATCAAACCGCCGGAGCAGGTGTCGATTTCAGAGCTGCTGCGGATGATCGACGGGCCGATTGCACCGCTGCCCTGTCTGTCGCGCCGGGCCTATCAGCGCTGCGACGATTGCACCGATGAGGAGACCTGCCGGATCCGCAAGGTGTTCGCCGAGGTGTTCTGGTCCTATCTGGTGCTGATCGACAGCCTGACGCTGGCCGATATCCTGCGCTCGGATGTGGTGGCCGATCAGGTGTTCGGCGCCTGACATTCCGGCATCGGGACGCTCATCCGCCTTGACAGGCGTCTTCGCCTGACGGGTTGGCTCATCCGCACTGCCGGTCGGCGTTGCGGGAGCGCGGAAACCTGTCAGGCTTGACGAGCGGGCCGGTTCAACGTCCGGTCAACCAGTTGCCAAACGCTGCCAGACGGGACGGTGGGGTATTGTGGACGGTCTCGCGGAAATCGGCGGCACCGTAAAGTGCGTACATCGAATGGACCCCGATCCAGCGCAGCGGTTCCGGCTCCCACGGGCGGACCTTGCGGTTGACCCAGGGCAGATGGGTGATGGCGCTGTCGCGGCCAAGCGCCAGATCGGCAAGGGTCTGGCCAGCGAGGTTGGAGGTCGACACCCCGACGCCGACATAGCCACCGGCCCAGCCAAGGCCGGTTGACCGGTCCAGCCCCACCGTCGCGCACCAGTCGCGCGGCACGCCGATCACACCGCACCAGGCGTGATCCACCCCGAACGGAATGGCGGCCGGGAAATGGCGATGCAGGATCTCGGTCAGGCGCTTGATGGTTTCCGCATCGGGCGCGCCGTTGCGGTCCATTGCCGAGCCATAAAGATAGGGCACTCCACGGGCGCCGACGGTGATGCGCCCCTCGCGGGTGCGCTGGCAGTAGCAGTAGGAATTGTAAAAGTCGTGGAACAACTCGTGGCCATCCCAGCCAATTTTCTGCCAAATGTCGGGGGGCAGCGGCGGCGTGGCGATCTGGGCCGAGTTCAGCGGCAGCCAGTCGCGTTCATGGCCCTTGATCCCGGCGGTAAAGCCTTCGGTGGCGCGCAGGATGATCGGGGCGCGGACCAGGCCCCGGGTCGTGGTGACCAGACCCTTGGCATATTCGGTGACGGCGGTACCTTCGACAATGCGCACCCCCATGCGTTGCACCGTGTCAGCCAGACCGCGCACCAGTTTGGCCGGTTGCACCCGGGCCATCCCGGTCATCACCATGGCGCCCAATGTTCCGGGGATGTTCAGGCGGGACAGGCTTTCCTCGGCGCCGATTTCGCGGGTGCGGTGACCTTCGCCCCAGTGCTGCTGTTCGGCGATGGATTTCCGCAACCGCGCCATATGGGCGGGGTGGGTGGCGACGCAGAGTTCATCGACCCGGCGGATGTCGGCGTCGATGCCTTCGGCGCCCGCCACCCGGATCACCTCATCCACCGTGGTTTCCAGCGCCGCACTCATGTCCAGCACGGCCTGGCGTGAGGTCTGGCTGGCGTAGCGCTCGTGGTTCCAGGCATTGGTGCCCATCAGCCAGCCGCCGTTGCGGCCAGACGCGCCAAAGCCGGCAAAGTCCTTCTCGATCACCAGCACATCCAGCGACGGCTGGGATTTCTTCAGATAATACGCTGTCCAGAGCCCGGTGTAGCCCGCGCCGATAATTGCGACATCAGCGGTCGTGTCGCCGTCGAGCGGCGGGCGCCGGGACGGCAGACCGATATCGGCATACCAGAAAGACACGTCCCCAATGGTCTTTGGGCCCGCGCTGTTCATTGCGTTCGCCGCGTGCGGGAGATCGGTATCAGTCTTGGCGGCCATGTCGCGCTCCTGTTTGGGCGCAGAGTGGCGGGGCGGAGGGGCGAAAGCAAGGGGGGCCGGCCCCCCTCGCGCCAGCGCTCACCCTCCGGGGTATTTAGGGACAGATGAGGTCAGAAGATCTGGGATTTGAGCCAGGCGACGAAAGAGGTCAGCGGCGCGCGGGGCGGGCGGTCTTGCGGCCAGACCAGGTAGTAACCACTCTGGGCGCGGATCGGCGGGCCGTAGAGCGGGATCAGGCGGTGCGCTGCGAGGTCTTGTTCGATGAGGAACACCGGCAGGATCGCGGCGCCGAGGCCGTGGATGGCGGCCTGTTGCATGGTGGCGAACTGGTCGAACAGCATGGCGGGCGGGCGCTGGTTGGGTTGGCCATGATGGGCAAGCCAGCGCGGCCAGTCGCCGCTGCGGCTTTGCAATTGCAGGAGGGGAAGTTGCAGGGCGTCTTGCGGTTCGGTCAGGGGTTGGGTCAGGCCGGGGGCGGCGACGGCAAGGACATCTTCGTCCATCAGTTTCAGATAGGCGGCACCCGGCCAGTCCTGGCGTCCGTAATGGACGGCGGCGTCGAAATGGCTGGTGGCGAAGTCGAACGGCGCAAGGCGGGTGGAAAGGTTGATGGTGACTTCGGGGTGGAGCCTTGCAAAGGTGGCGAGGCGGGGGGCAAGCCAATGCATGCCGAAGGCCGGCAGGATGGCGAGGTTCAGGGCCCCGCCGGTCGGATTGGCGCGCAGGGTCAGCGATGCGGCCGCGAGCGACGTCAGGTTGCGGCGGACCTCCTGGACATAGTCCCGCGCCGCCGGGGTCAGAGTGAGCCGGCCGTGCGTGCGCTCGGTGAGCGGCACACCCAACTGGTCGGTCATGACCTGCAGCTGACGGGAGATTGCGCCTTGGGTGAGGTTGAGTTCCTGCGCCGCGGCAGAGGCGGTGCCGAGACGGTCAAGCGCCTCCAGCGCCAGCAGAGAGGACAGCGAAGGCAGGTAGCGGCGGGGCAGCATATGAGTTTTCCTCATAGGGCGGCGATTTGGTTTCGATAGGCTTTTGGGGGGGCATGTGCAATGTATCGGGTCAGAGATTTGCACGGGGATTGCCATGGACAAGCCAAAGTTGAAGCCAAAGGATGCGCCGGATCTGGGGCGGTTTGACTGGGAGGATCCGTTCCGGCTGGAGGACCAGCTGTCCGAGGAAGAGCGGATGCTGCGCGATGCGGCGCGGGATTATGCGCAGACCAAGCTGCAGCCCCGGGTGATCAAGGCGTTTCGCGAAGAGGCGACTGATCCCGCGATCTTCCGCGAGATGGGCGAGATGGGGTTGTTGGGCACCACGATCCCGGAAGAATACGGCGGGCTGGGGGCGTCTTATGTGTCCTATGGGCTGATCGCGCGCGAGGTCGAGCGGGTTGACAGCGGCTATAGGTCGATGATGTCGGTGCAGTCCTCTTTGGTGATGTATCCGATCTATGCCTATGGGTCAGAGGCGCAGCGGCTGAAATACTTGCCGAAGCTGGCGTCAGGCGCGTGGATCGGCTGTTTCGGCTTGACCGAGCCGGATGCCGGGTCTGATCCGGGCGGGATGAAGACCGTCGCGAAGAAATCCGATGCGGGCTATGTGCTGAACGGCGCGAAGATGTGGATTTCCAATGCGCCGATTGCGGATGTGTTCGTGGTCTGGGCGAAATCGGAGGCGCATGGCGGCAAGATCCGCGGCTTTGTGCTGGACAAGGCGACCAAGGGGCTGTCGGCGCCGAAGATCGGCGGCAAGTTGTCACTGCGCGCGTCGATCACCGGGGAGATCGTGCTGAAGGATGTCGAGGTCGGCGAGGACGCCTTGTTGCCGCATGTCGAGGGCTTGAAAGGGCCGTTTGGCTGTCTGAACCGGGCGCGCTACGGGATTTCCTGGGGCGTGCTGGGGGCGGCGGAGTTCTGCATGCAGGCGGCGCGGCAATATGGGCTGGATCGCAAGCAGTTCGGCAAGCCTTTGGCGCAGACCCAGCTTTATCAGCTCAAGCTCGCCAATATGATGACCGAGATTTCACTGGGGCTGCAGGCCTCGTTGCGGGTCGGGCGGTTGATGGATGAGGCCAATGCGGCGCCCGAGATGATCTCGATCGTCAAACGGAACAACTGCGGCAAGGCTTTGGATGCGGCGCGGTGGGCGCGGGACATGCATGGTGGCAACGGGATTCAGGAGGATTACCAGATCATGCGGCATATGGTGAACCTTGAAACGGTGAACACCTATGAGGGGACCCATGACGTTCATGGGCTGATTTTGGGCCGGGCGATCACAGGGTTGCAGGCGTTTTTCTGAGGGCTTCCACGTGTGCAAACTTTGCAAAAATGTTTACGTTCAATAGGTTGCGATTTTCTGTTAACCTGAAATTAGGGATTTCAGGCGGATTTGAAATGGCGGGTGCCGTGGGTGGCAACCGTGGTCAACCTTGTTGCGCGGCCTTGCGGCGCTATAGTTCAGCCATGGTGGTGCGCGTAAGGGTGGGCATGATGGGAAAGTCTGGACTGTCGGGCGCGGTTTTGCTGGTGGCTCTCGGCCTTGGCGGGGCGGCTTCGGCGCAATCGGTCTTTGAACGCAAGATCATCGAGAACAATCCCTGTTCCCATTTGCGCTCGGGCAGCGGGTTGATCTCTATCGAGATCGACAAGGTGGAGTCCGTGCGGATCGACACGCTTAGTCTGGTTCTGAAGGGCGACATGATCGAGGCGGGGTTGAGCGGGGCGTTGTCGTGCAAGACGTCGGACGCGGCCGTGTTGCCCGGGTCGGTGGCGGCGGACATTGCGATCTCGGCGCAGATGTCGGTGACCGATTGCAAGGCGGTCAACGTGACGGCCGCCCTGAGCAATATCAGCGGTGAATATGGTCCGGTTCTGGACGCCTTTCGGTCAGAGGCCGAGGACGCCCTGCTGGGTGGTGTGCGGGAGCAACTGGTCAAGGCCTGTCAGGGGTTGGTCCAAGGTCTGATGCAGTGATGCTTTGCCCGGCTGAAAAGGCTGACCAGCCGCGCTACAGGTTCGACAGGGCGACGAGGTCGTCATAGACCTCTGGCACGCCGGCGATGATCTTGTTGCCTTTGGTCAGGCCGTCGTTTGCGAGGAAATCGTTGACCCTGAGGCCAGCCGCCTCGATCACGGCCACCGCGCCGAGACAGTCCCATGAGTTGATGTGGGGCTCGTAATAGCCCAGCAGGCGGCCTGCTGCGACGTAGGACAGGTTCAGAGCGCCCGAGCCGTCGCGGAAGAACATGCCGCCGGCGCGGATCAGGCCTTCGAAGGGACGCAGGAATTGTTCGGGCCTCAGGCGCGGGGAATAGCCCATGCCGGTGATGCCTTCGCGCAGCGACTTGCCCGGGTGGCGCGGGACCGGGTTGCCGTTCAGCGTGGCAGGATGGCCGGCACCTCCGGCAAAGAGTTCGTCGCGAACCGGGGCGTAGACCATGCCGAACCGGACCTTGCCGTGCTGGACATAGGCAATGGAGACGCACCAGTTGCCCATGCCGGAGATGAAGGGCTGGGTGCCGTCGATCGGGTCGACGACCCAGATGCCCTGACCCTCGGCGAAGGCGGTGACGCCGGTTTCCTCGCCCAGAAACGCATCCTCGGGGAAGGTGTCGGCGATGCGGCGCTTGATCAGCAGTTCGGTGTTCAGGTCGGCCTCTGACACCATGTCCTGCAGGCCCTTGGACTTGATGGTCAGGGCCGACAGGTTCTGGAAATAGCCATGGGCGAGGGCGCCTGCCTCACGGATCAGGGTGAGGCACAGGTCGTAGCGGGCGGTCAGGGTCATGGGATGTCCTGGGTTATTTCCACAGCCATGCCGCCCCGCGCACGCCGCTGGCGTCGCCGTGCTTGTTGCGCAGGATCGGGGTGTGAAAGACGGTGGAGAAGATGCGTTTGGCCAGCGACTCGGGCAGGTCGGTATAGAGTTCGTCGACATTGGACATGCCGCCTCCCATCACGAACACATCGGGGTCGAGCGCGTTGACGACGGCGGCCATCCCGCGGGCGACCCGGTCGATGTAGCGATCCCACAGCAGACCGGCGAGGCGGTCGCCCTGACGTTTCAGCTCCATGATGTCGCGGGCTTTGACGTCAAAGCCGGTATGCGCCTTGTATTCGGCTTCGAAGGCGCGGCCCGACACCCAGGTTTCCATGCAACCGTGGCGGCCGCAGTAGCAGGCCTGACCGGGGATTTCGGTGATGTCGGGGAAGGGCAGCGCGTTGTGGCCCCATTCACCGCCAGAATTGTTGGGGCCGTGATGGGCGCGGCCGCCGACCGCGACGCCAGCTCCGACGCCAGAGCCGAGGATCACCGCAAAGACCACGTTGTAGCCGGCACCGGCACCGTCCACCGCCTCGGACGCGGCAAAACAGTCGGCGTCGTTTTCCACCCGGATCGGGCGGTTGATCGCCTGTTGCAGATCGGCCTCGACCGGTTGACCCAGTAGCCAGGTCGAACTGGCACCCTTGCCCAACCGACTGACCGGTTCCAGCGAGCCAGGGATGCCGATGCCGATGGAGCCGGAAAGACCGGTCTGCGTTTCAAGTCCGGCGATCATCTCGACGATTTTCGCGATGCAGCCGGCATAGTCGTGGCGCGGCGTGTCAACGCGGAGCCGCAAGAGTTCGGTGCCCTCGGCCGTCATGGCGACACCCTCGATCTTGGTGCCGCCCCAGTCAATTCCGATCAGCATCAGCCATTTCCACCAGAGAAATCGAAACTCAGCGCCAACAGGTTCAGGATGAGGTAGATGGCCCCAAGCGTCCACATCGCCCGGACGTCAAGCTTCAGACTGTCGTCATCGCGGCCCTGATAGCGCAGGCGCAGCGACCAGATCGAGACAAAGACCGAAATGAAGATGATGCCGACCGCGATCAGGTTGATCTGTTCGGCCAGCGTCACCGCGGTGGTGGGCGGCAGGGCGCCTGTGATGACGAAGGCGTTGGCCGAGGCCGCGAAGATCGAGCCGACGCCCATGCCGAAGCGGGCATCCAGGTCATCGGCCTTGATCAGGAAGGCCAGCAGGCCGAGCAGCACCGCGAGGGCGGAAATCCAGAATGATTTGAACAGGGGGCCATAACTGGTGCGGTCAAGGGTGATCGGGATCACGAAACGGGAATAGGTGCCGCCAGCCTCATCGGCGCTGCGCAGGCCGTAATTGGTGTCATAGACATGCTTTTCGATGGTAGGCGGTTGCAGGGCGACCTTCCAACCGGAGACCTTGACGCCGGGATCGAGGGCGATGCCCTGATCCACGGTGTAGGACAGCTGGGTGTCGTTCAACTCGGCATCCTCGATGTCGATGGTAATCAGATGGTTGTCGAGCGGAAAGCGGCGGACGTCGAAATCGTGGAAGATCGTCGCTTGCACCCTTGCGGTGGCATAGTTGACGCCGCCGTCATCCTCGACCTGGGTGTCGGATTTCGAGGTGATGACGCCGTTGGCCAGTTCGAAGGTTTGATCCGGGCGGACGTCAGAGCCTTGCCAGCGGAACCAGACCCACATGTCGACATCGAACGAGCCGTTCTGCGGCGAGACGTTGGACAGGCGCAGGATATAGGCGCCGGTCTGGACGTCGGTATGGCTGGTGACCATGGCAGAGGCGGCGTCGACAAGGCCGGTGGTGGCCTGTGTCGCCGTGCCTGCCGCTGTGGCGTCCGGTGCCGTGGTGTCGGTGGCGGTCTGCGACTGGGCGGACAGCGGCAGCAAGAGCAGCAGCAGCGTGGCAATACTCCGGAGGACAGCATTCATGGGGCCGGTATCCTAACCTGTTGCGGGGCGACAGGCACAGCTTTGTCGGTAAAGTACCGGGCGATCAATGACATTCCGCGGGGTCAAGTGACAAACTGACCGAGCCCGCGACGGGCCATTGCCGGGGCTGGACGCGTTTGACTGCCATCGCAATCACTGCCGCACGCGGGCCAGCGCGGCGCTTGGCGCGGGGGCGGGCCTATTGCACGATACCGAACGCCTTCTTGATGGCGGTCTGGGTGGTCTTGCCGAAGCTGCCGTCCAGGGGGCCGGTGTAAAAGCTGTGCTCTTTCAGGATCTTCTGCAGCGCCTTGCGGGCGGGTGGTTTGAACATGTCCGGGCGGGTGGTCAATTGGGTCAGCACCTCTTCACTGCCGGCGCGCAGGGCGGAGTACAGGTATTTGGCGGCGTCTTCCGGCCCCTCACCCTTGACCTGACCTTCGTCGATCAGGCCGGCATAGTTGAACATCGCTTCGGGCTGGCGCAGGTCGGCGGCCTGACGGAACAGGTCCAGCGCCTTGGCGGGGTCAGCGGCAATGCCAAGCCCGCCCTGATAGTAGAGAAAGCCCAGATCGTTGACCGCATCTGGAAAGTTCTGGGCGGCGGCGGCCTGATAGAGTTCCAGCGCCTTGGCCTCATCCACATCGACGCCGAGGCCTTTCTCATAAAGTTTGGCCAGTTCGTACTGGGCGTCCGCGGCCCCGGCTTCGGACGCGCGGGTCAGATATTTCACCGCTTCCTTCGGGTCATAGCTGGGCTGCTGGGGGTTCAGCCGCATATAGGCCAGGCCCAGCATGGCGCGGTTGTCGCCATTGTCGGCCATGGCGCGCATCTGCTGTTCCTGATCCGGCTTGATATTGGCCCAGGCAACCAGCGGGTCTTCTTCGGCGGCGATGTCGATGGTGCCTTCGGTATTGCCGGCCAGATAGAACGGCGTGCCGGAGAGCGAGCCATACTGATAGGGTTCCTGCAGGTTGCCGGTGGATTTCAGCACATCGTCGCGGACCTGACGGAACATCAGACCGATCTCGACATTGGGGCGGCCGAAGGCGTTGATCAGGGCGGTGGCATAGGGGCTGTCCTCGCCCAGACCGTCCAGCGCGACCTGACCGGCCTTGGCAGCATAGGCGACCAGCGTGCCAAGATCGGGGTTGACCGGCGCAAGGCCCTGAGGCGCCGCGTTCGGATCATCGGTATTGCCGGACAGGCTGGTGTCGCCGGCGGTGTCAAAGCCCTTGATGCCGACAAAGGGATTGTTGCGGCAGCTGTCAAGAATGACGACCCGCATCTTGCGGGCGGAATCGACGGTCTTCAGGACCTTGTTCAGCGAGATGCCGACCCGTTCGATGTCCTTGGCGACCTTCACCTTGGCATCGACTGGCACCAGATAATTGACGCCGCCCACCTCGACCCCGTGACCGGCATAGTAGATCAGCGCGAGGTCGGCGGTTTCGGCCTGAAACGAGAAGGTCTGCATGATGTCCAGCAGTTCGGACTGGGTCTTGTCGGTGGCGAGGGTGACGTTGAAGCCGACTTCTTGCAGTTTGTTGGCGATGTTGCGGGCGTCGTTGATGGTGTTTTTCAGCGGGGTGACGTTCTGATAGGCACCCATGCCGATGACCAGGGCGACCCGTTCGGCCAAGGCCGGCAAGGGCAGCGCGATCAGCAGCAGGATGGCAAGGCAGGTGGTGCGGATCATGAAAAGTTCCCGGTTCGGCAGGGCTATTTGAGGACTTTGAATTCGATGCGGCGGTTGCGGGCGCGGTTTTCGGCGGTGTCATTGGCCACCAATGGCCGGGTTTCCCCGTAGCCATGCGCGGTGAGACGATCAGACGGAATGCCTTTGGCCACCAGATAGGCGATGACGGCGGCGGCGCGTTTCTCGGACAGCGCCTGGTTGGTGGCGTCCGAGCCGTCGCTGTCGGTATGGCCGCCGATTTCGAGCGCCATGCCCGGGCAGCGGCTGATGATGTCATAAAGGTTGTCGAGGATTGCCGAGCCCGCCACGTCGAGCCTGGCAGAGGCAGGGCTGAAGTTGATGTTGCCGGCGTTGGATAGGATCTCGAACCGGCCAAGGCAGGCTTCGGTGTCGAAATTCCCGGTGGTTTCCATGGCGGTCGACGCGGGTTTCGCGGGGGCCGTGGTTTCGGTCGCGGCCGGCGTGGCGGTGCCGGCGGCGCGTTCGAACAGCCAGTCGAAGGTGACCGAGCCGGTCGGCACGATCTTGACCTTGGCAGCCTCTTCCAGCTTGGTGACGCCTTCGGTCATGCCGAAATCCTGCGCCGCAATCGGGATGGTGCCGACCGAGGCCAGATCGACCAGATTGTCCGAAATCAGCGTCACGATGATGTCGGCGGTCTGCTGCAGCTTCACACCGTGCAGATCCAGCGTGTAGGGCATTTTCAGCGTGATGCGGCGTTTGGTCGGCAGATCGGCCAGCATGGCTGCGTCGATATGGGCGGTGACCACGGCGTCGGGGAATTTGAAGGTTTCAAAGAACAGGAACCGCATCCGCACATTGCGCAGGTCGATGCCGGTGTCGATCGAGTCGAGCGAGACATGAACTTCGGCGTCGCCGTTGTCGGAGATCGTGCCGGTCAGCGTGGCAAAGTTGTTCTGTTCGACCTTGGTGTCGTTCTTGACCGACTGAAACCCGAGCGTGGACCCGTCGCTTTTCAGCACCCAGCCGCCGGCAAAGGGATTGTCCTGTGCCCGGGCCGCCGGAACGCCGGACAGTGCCAGGGCGAACAGCAGCGGGACGAAAGTTGATCGGACCGCAGAACGAAATCTCATGGTTTTCCAGCCGGGCCAAAAGGATGGGGCAAATGCCTTGGGGTCGCGGCCCGAATATGCGCTTTCGGGCGTCAAAAGCAACAGCAGGTGGGATATCAATGCCGTGATCGAGACTGTCAACATGCGAGAAAGCTGCCAAGGCATTGTCAACAGGGCCAAAATCTAGCAAGTTCTGCGCAAGCCCGGGTTGGACCGGGCAGAGAGGTCGGGCAGTCTGATGATGCGGGTGGTTCTGACGCTGATGCTGTGGCTGGCGACATTGGGGGTGGTCCGGGCCGAGCCGCGGATTGCGCTGGTGGTTGGCAACGGCGCCTATCAGGGGGTGAACCCGCTGACCAATCCGGTGAATGACGCGCAGTTGATCGCCGATACGTTGTCCGGGCTGGGGTTCGAGGTGACGCTGGTGCGCGACGGGTCCAAGGCCGCGATGAGCCAGGGCGTCGCGGATTTCGGCCAGGCCTTGCGGACGGCAGGGCCGGAGGCGACGGGGCTGTTTTACTATGCAGGCCACGGGGTACAGAGTTTCGGCAAGAATTATCTGTTGCCCGTCGATGCAAGGCTGAGCAATGCCGCCGATCTGGATCTGGTTGCGGTCGACGCGGAATCGGTGCTGCGCCAGATGGCCTCGGCGCATAACAAGACCAATATCTTCATCCTCGACGCCTGCCGCAACAACCCGTTCGCGACGATCCCTGACATGGGCGACAATGGTCTGGCAGAGATGAAGGCCCCGACCGGCACATTCCTCGCCTATGCGACCGAACCGCGGGCGGTGGCGCTGGACGGGGCGGATGGCCACAGCCCCTTCACCAAGGCCCTGGCCGCGATGATGGTGTCGCAGGGGTTGCCGATCGAAGAGATGTTCAAGCAGGTGCGCGTCGCTGTGCGCGATGCCACATCCAACCGGCAGACGCCTTGGGATACCTCGTCACTGACCGGGGATTTCACCTTTGCGCCGGTGGCGTCGGATGAGGAACAGGTCTGGGCCGCCGTTTCGGTGTCCCGCGATCCGGTGAAGATCCTGTTGTTCCTGAAGGCCTATCCCAAGACCACGCATGAGGCCGAAGCCCGGGCTCTGGCCGCAGCGGCAATGCCGGCCGGGGCGGCGGATGCGGTGCCGGCGGCGGGAGAGGTCGATGCCGAGACACGGTCCAGGATCGAAGGGGAAGATGTCACCTTCACCGGCATCCTGAATGTGGGACCCGCGGAAGTAGCCGGGTCGACCATTGAAACACTGATCCATTCCAGCCCGCATTTTTCGCCGATCGAAGGACTGCCGAAAGAGGCCTGGACCGACAAGCAATGCATGGATTGTCACAAATGGACCAAACAGGCGCTGTGCGATCAAGGGACCTATTATGTGAACGAGAAGCCCTCGGTCGCGCGGTTGACCCAGCATCCTTTGGGCGGCGCGTTCAAGCTGACGCTGCGGCAATGGGCGACACTTGGTTGCCGCTAGGCGGAATTGGCGGGCGATTTTTCTGCGAAAAATCCGGACTCGGATTTTTTCGCAGAAGATTCTGTCGGGCGGCCGGTGTCAGTTTTCTGTGGTCGAAACGAAGAAATAAACCCATTCCCCCTTGAAGGCCGGGTCCCTGGCGCGGGCTTCGCTGACCTGGATCTTCAGCCAGTCAAGATAGGGGCCGGCGGGTTCCGACAACGGGCGGGTACCGTCATAAAGCGGCGCCGAGGCGGCGAAGGCGGCGGCGATTTCCTGGCCGTAGGGCGGGCCGATGGTGATATGCAGGAAGGGTTCGTCGGCATCGGGCGCGCCGACCCGCAGGGTGCTTTTGGCCGGGCGCAGTTTCAAGGGCACCGTGTCATTCGGCACCAGATGGATGACATTGCCGTCGGCATCGAAGAAATCGACATAGACATAGGCGTCATAGTCGGGGGCGGCGAGGTCGAGGACCATGGTCTGACCCTTCTTGTAGTCATAGGCGCGGGCCTGGGCGTCGGCTCCGATGAGTTTGGGGTTGGTGTTCTGGTCCTGCGACTGCGGCAGGCCAACATCCGCGATCCCCGACAGCGCGCCGCATTGCGGGCGGGGCAGGATCAGCATGGCGTCGTTGACCTTGATGCCGGAGCCGAGCTGGGCCTGCAGGGCGGCCAGCACCGGGCCTTTCAGCGCCGCGTCGGGCACATGGCCGCGCAGGTCGAGGCTGCCGGTGGCCGGGTTGAACTCGGCCTGCAGGCGGGCGCAAGGCACCGAGGACAGGATCGACGACAGCGCGTCATGGGTTTCGTCCGACTGGGCGGCGGTGTCGCCGGGTTGCATGAAGGACTGGATCGCCTTCAGCGACACCGGGTCGATCTGGGCATCGTCGCCGGCCCAGGCGAGGGCGGCGGTCATGTGGTCGCCGTCGGCCGGGGCGGCGGCGGCGAGTTGCAGAGTGGGGGCGGCCTCGGTCGCCTGCGGCGAGTCGGGGGTGGACTGGGCGATCACCGGGGCGTCCGGCGTGGCGGTGGCTAGAGGTTGGGCAGTGTCTTTCGCGACCGGCAGGGGTTCGGCGGTCAGCGTTTGGGGTGCGGCGGCGGTGGTGGGGGCAATGGTGGCGGTCAGGGCAGTGGTCGGCGCAGTGGCTTCGGCCACTTTGGCGCTGACCTCGGTCGCGGGTTGCAGCTTGTCGGCGGGGCGCGCGACGGCGGCGACCGCGGTGGTTGCGGGCGGTTTGGCCGGTGCGATGGTGGTGGCCTGCGGCGATTGGGCCACGACGGGTTCCGGGGATGCGGCGGCGGCGAGTTTTTGCGCGGCGGACAGGGTCGTGATGAGCTTCTGGGCGGCAAGGTCGGCGGCTTTGGTGGCAGGGGGCGGCGCGGCCGTGGCCAGTTTCTGGGCAGGGGCGGCCGCGGCCTTGACGGCAGGTTCGTTGGGCTTGGCGGCAGCGAGGGTTTCCTGCTTTGGCGCCTGGGCGGTGGCGTGGCTTTGCGGCACCAGACCCTCGGTCGCCATGGCGCCCTTGGCGGATGTGGTTTCGGCTTGCGGCGCGTCGGGCTGTTCGGCGGTCGCCTGGGAATGGGCAACCTCCTGGGTTTCGATATGCAGTTCGGATTTCGGCGGCGGCTGGTCGGCGATGGGGTCTGGGTGCAGCATGGAGGCCACCAGCGCTGCTGCCGAGACATGCGTCAGGATGGAGACGGCCAAGGCAAGGCTCCATGTCGCGGGGGCGTTCATGGCGCCTCGGGGGTCACGATGATGGCGACATCCTTGGCACCGAGATCCTCGAATTCGGTGATCAGGGCGAGGACGGCGCGCAGTTCGGTGGCCTTGTCGGCGTTGATGCGGATCAGGGTGTCGGGGCTCTTGGCGAGCCGGGCCTTGAGGGCGTCGTCCAGCGCGTCATGGGTGATGGGTGAGCCGTCGAGGGCGAGGGCACCGCCGGGTGACAGCGACAGCGTGATGCCGCCGGCGGGCAGGTCGGTGCCGGTGGTGCCCAAGGGTGGTTTGACGGCGAAGGGTGCTGTCGCGTCAAGGCGGCCGACCAGCATGAAGAAGATCAACAGGAAGAATGTCACGTCGATCAGCGCCACCACGGTTTCGCGTTCGGACATCCGGGCGGGGCGGCGGAGTTTCATTTCGCGGCCTCGATCCTGATGACGCGGACCCTGTTGGCGCCGGATTTGGTGACGGTGTCCATCACGGCGATCAGGTCCTGCAGATGTGCGGCGCCAGAGGGGAAGAGCACGATGGGGGTCAGCGGGTCCTCGGCGAGGCGGGTTTTCAGCAGGGCGGTGAGGTGGGTGCTGTCGAGGGATTGGCCACCGATCATGGCACCGCCATCGGCGGCAATTCGGATCATCAGGGTGGTGCTGGGGGTGGCCGGGGCGGTGCTGGGCGCACCGGGGTCATCGGCCTTTTGCAATGCCGGGACCATGTCGAGGTTCAGGTAGGATGAAGTCACCATGAAGAAGAACAGCAAGATCATCATCACGTCGATCATCGAGACCACCGAGATGACCGAATGCCTGCGCCTGGGCCTTTTAAGGGCGAAACCGGCCATCTACTTGCCTTGAGCGGTGAGGGTCATCAGGCGGCCCACCGCGCTTTCGATCCGCAATGAAGCGGTTTCGACCCGGCCGGTCAGCAGACTGGAGCCGATGGCGGCGGGGATGGCGACCAGCAGTCCGGCAGCGGTGGTCAAGAGGGCAAGCCAGATGCCGCCAGCGAGGACCGAGGCGTTGGCAGAGCCTTCGGCAAGCGCAAGGTCTTGAAAACTCTGCACCATTCCGAGGACGGTGCCGAGCAGGCCAAGAAGCGGCGCGATCATCGAGATCAGGTCGAGAAGGCGCAGGCCACTGGACATTGCGGCCACCTCGTCATTGCCGCGACGAGCCAGATCGGCTTCCAGCAGGCTGGGGTCCATGCCTTCGGTCAGGTTTTGCATTCCGGCAAGCAGAACACGGTCGGCGGCGTTGCGCGGAGCGATGGCGGCCATGGCGCCGGGGCGGTCGCCACTGGACCACAAGGCGAGGGCGGCGTCGCGGCTGGCGGTGCCGCCGGTGGCGGGCAGCAGGCGGATGATCTTGACCACGATCAGGGCCAGCGACAGCGCCGACAGCGCGATCAGAATGGACATGACAGGGCCGCCCGCCGTCAGCATGGCCCAGAGATTGGTGCTCATCATTTCACCAGAGGTGCGGTGGTCTTGCTTTTAAGATCGACCAGCGGATAGCAATCGGTATTCTCGCCGTTCTGCGGTTTGCAGATCGGGATGTCATGCAACAGCACCTGGCCGATATTGGCGCAGGAAATCTGCGGAATCTCGAACAATTTCAGTGTGGTACGGGCAACCGGCAGCGGGGCCGCGTCGATTGACAGCAGACGGTCGATGACACCGGCCTTGTCGAAGATCGCCAGCGACATCTCAAAGCCCTCAAAGCTGGTGGGCGTGGCGTTCTGGAACAGGAAGAAGGCGCGGCAACCGCCACCCTCGATCTCTTCGAACTTGTTGATTTCGATGGTCAGTTTGCCATCGTCGGCGGCGGCCTGATGGCTGGACAAGAGCAACGCGGCGGCGAACGCCGCGCCGAAAAGCTGTGGGATTGTGTGGCGCATTCCGGACCCCCCTGGAGTTGGGGCTGTCGTGACGCGCAGCCCTCTGCGCCACTGAACGTCGTGGGCGGTACCTCTGTCAACGGTCGCGTGTGCATAGAGAGGCGATTGACTATTTCAAGATATGTCAAGAGAAAGATAGCTTGGTTTCTGCGACAAGAGGTCATTGACAGACGGGTCCATTCGGTAGTCAATTGCGCGCAATCGGATGATTTTTCGCGGTTGAGTTTTTGGTTACCGGCGGAGGACCCAATGCCCCTTGGCCGGGTTGGTGTTCTAGCGTTGGAAAATGAATTTTTGAAAGGCCGGGTTTAAATCCGGCTCAGGAGGAAACTATGGATTTGGTTGCGCTGTTGGCCGCCCGCGAAGGCGACGAACCGAGCGGCGAGAATCTGGAATACGACTTCGATTTCATGCAGTTGCTGATTGCTGCGCAGCCCGGCGAGGAACGTCAGGCTGGCAAAGAAATCCTAGCCGCAGAGGACCCCGATTTCAAAGATGTCGAGGCCCGGGCCCTGGCCATTCTTGAGCGGGCGCATGATCTGCGCGCAGCGGTGATTCTGGCCAATGCAGTGTTGCACACCAAAGGATTGAAGGGTTTTGCCGAAGTCGTTGCCTATATAAAGGGCTGTCTGGAGCAGAACTGGGACACCTGTCATCCGCAATTGGACGCCGATGACGACAATGATCCGACGATGCGGATCAACGCAGTTGTAGGGTTGGGCGGGGCGGATACGGTGTTGAACAGTTTGCGCCGCACCGCGCTGACCAACAGCCGGACTTTTGGCCGGTTGAACCTGCGCGACATTCAGACGGCGATGGGTGAAGTGCCGCCGCCCGAGGGCAAGGATCCGGAATATGACCGCGCCTCGGTCGCGGCGGCGTTTACCGACACGGGCGAAGAGGCCCTGAGCGCGACGCTGACGGCGATCCGGTCGGCGCTGGCCGATGTCAAAGCCATTGAGGCAGTCTTTTCGGACAAGACGCCGGGCTATGGCCCGGACCTTGATGACCTGCGCAAGACCTTGCAACAACTGGCGCGGCATGTGGCTGACCATGTCGCAGCCCCGGCCGAGTCGGACGCCGCGGATCAGGAAGAGGAACCCGCGGCGACCAGTGGTGGCGGTGGATCTTCGGCAACGCCGGTGCGGCGTGGTGGGGGGGGCGCGATGCCAGGTTCGGTGGAAACTGCGCAGGACGCCCGCAACGCGCTGGACAGCGTTATCGGCTATTTCAAGCGGTATGAGCCATCGAGCCCGGTGCCGATAATCCTGGAGCGTGCAAAAAGACTCGTCGGGGCCGATTTTTTGACCATTATGAAAGACATGGCACCTGCCGGCCTGGACTCGGTCAACATGATCGGCGGGCTGGAAGAACAAGATGATGATTAAACCCAAAACACCTGAAACAAGGTCAAGGAGCACCTCATGAGCACCAGTTCGCAGAAATTCATTGCGCGGAACCGGGCACCTCGGGTTCAGATCGAATATGATGTGGAACTGTACGGTGCCGAAAAGAAGGTGCAATTGCCCTTCGTGATGGGCGTCATGTCCGATCTGTCGGGCAAGTCGGAAGAGCCGCTGCCGGCCGTGGCTGACCGCAAGTTTCTGGAAATCGACGTCGACAACTTTGACGACCGGATGAAGTCGATGAAGCCGCGCGCGGCATTCTCGGTGCCCAATACCTTGACCGGACAGGGCAACATGGCGGTCGACATCACCTTCGAATCGATGGATGATTTCAGCCCGGCTGCCATCGCCCGCAAGGTCGAGCCGCTGCGCAAGCTGTTGGAAGCGCGCACGCAGTTGTCGAACCTGATGACCTATATGGACGGCAAGACCGGCGCGGAAGAACTGATCGGCAAGGTCATGCAAGACCCCGCATTGCTGAAATCACTGGCGGGCGCACCGAAGCCCGAAGGGACAGAGGAGTAACACATGGCCGAAGCTGAACAACAAGTCGGACAGGCGGGCGTCGGGGTCACGGAGGCCTCTGATTTCTCGTCCCTTCTGAACAAGGAATTCCGACCCAAGTCGGATCAGGCGAAATCGGCGGTTGAATCGGCTGTTCGCACGCTGGCCGAACAGGCGCTGGCCAACACCGCCCTGATTTCGGATGACGCGCTGCGGTCCATTCAGGGCATCATTGCCGAGATCGACAAGAAGCTGACCGAACAGGTCAACGAGATTCTGCACCATCCCGATTTCCAGCAGCTGGAAAGCGCCTGGCGCGGCTTGCATTTTCTGGTGAACAACACCGAAACCGACGAAATGCTGAAGATCCGGGTGATGAACATCTCCAAGAAGGACATGTCCAAGACCCTGCGCAAGTTCAAGGGCACCGCCTGGGACCAGTCGCCGATCTTCAAGAAGCTGTATGAAGAAGAGTTCGGCCAGTTGGGCGGTCAGCCCTATGGCACGCTGGTGGCGGATTACTATTTCGACCACTCGCCGCCGGATGTCGAACTGCTGGGTGAGATGGCCAAGATTGCCGCCGCAGCCCATGCGCCGCTGATTACCGGCGCCAACCCGACGCTGTTCCAGATGGACAGCTGGTCGGAACTGGCCAACCCGCGCGATCTGACGAAAATCTTCCAGACCCCGGAATATGCGGCCTGGACCTCGCTGCGTGAAAGCGAGGACAGCAAGTATGTCGGTCTGGCGATGCCGCGTTTCCTGGGCCGTCTGCCCTATGGGTCAAAAACCGATCCGGTCGAGGCGTTTGCCTTTGAAGAAGACACCGACGGATCAGAACACAACAAATACGGTTGGGTCAACGCCGCCTATGGCATGGCGGTGAACATCAACCGCAGCTTCAAGGAATACGGCTGGTGCTCGCGTATCCGTGGCGTGGAATCGGGCGGCGCGGTGGCCAATCTGCCGTCGCATACCTTCCCGACCGACGATGGCGGCATCGACCAGAAGTGCCCGACCGAGATTGCGATCTCGGACCGGCGCGAGGCGGAATTGGCCAAGAATGGCATGATGCCGCTGATCCACCGCAAGAATACCGACGTGGCGGCCTTCATCGGCGCGCAATCGCTGCACAAGCCCGCCGAGTATGACGATCCGGACGCGACGGCCAACGCCAATCTGGCCGCCCGTCTGCCCTATCTGTTCGCGACCTGCCGGTTTGCCCATTATCTGAAGTGCATGGTTCGCGACAAGGTCGGCTCCTTCAAGAGCCGCAACGACATGCAGGCCTGGCTTCAGGACTGGATCAACAAGTATGTCGATTTCAATGCCGAGATTTCGAGCGAGCAGGAAAAGGCCCGTAAACCGCTGGCCGCTGCCGAAGTCGTGGTTGAGGAGGTCGAGGGCAACCCCGGCTACTACTCCTCCAAGTTCTTCCTGCGCCCGCATTACCAGCTGGAAGGTCTCTCGGTCTCCCTGCGGCTGGTGTCCAAACTGCCGTCTGAGAAAGGCGCTTAAGTCCGCAGGGTTCCGAGAAACAGTGACGATTATCAACCGCCGCAAGGCACATCATAGAAAGGTCTACTGAAATGGCTTCGACAATGTTTGTGAAGATCAACGACATCGACGGTGACGCCACCGAGAAGTCGCACGACAAATGGCTGGTCGTCTCCAGCCTGTCGTGGAGCGTGGAACGTGTCAGTGAAGAAGAAGGCGGTTCGGCCCAGCGCGGGTTCGGCAAGTCGGTCTTCAAGATGGTCGAACTTGAATCGGAACTTGGCAAGGCATCGATGCAGCTGATGCTGTCGGTCGCCAACGGCACCTATCGCAAGGAAATCGAAATCCACATGTGCCGGTCGGGCGACAGCGCGTCCAAGGGCCTGGAGCCCTACCTGATCTGGAAGGTGAAGGATTGCTATCTGCAGTCCTACTCGGTCGACGGTTCGGAAGAAAGCATTCCGAAAGAGAAGTGGGCGATCAAGTACAACGCCATCGAGGTCGAGTACAAGACCACCGACATCAAGACCGGCAAGCTGACCAAGTACAAGGACTTCAAATGGGATCTGGCCACTGGCGAAGTGGGCTGATCTGACGTTTGCCGGCGCGGGGCCCTGTCCCGCGCCGGACCCTATTTCACGATCTGGAGCCCGGCATGACGCCCGAAGACCATCTAAAATCTGGCGATCCTGCGGCTGCTCTGGAGGCGTTGCAAGGCCTGGTGCGGGCGAAGCCTGCCGATGCCAAGCTGCGTATTTTCCTGTTTCAACTGCTGTGCGTTCAGGGCGACTGGAACCGGGCGATCCGCCAGTTGAAGGTCTGTGGCGAATTGGACCCCGGCGCGCTGCAGATGGCGCAGGCCTACCGTGAGGCGATCATCTGCGAGGTTTACCGCGAAAAGGTGTTCGCAGGGGATAAGGCACCCCTGGTCTTTGGCGAGCCGCAGGAGTGGCTGGCATGGCTCATCGAGGCGCAGAAATTGCTGGGACAGGGCAATGCCGCTGCGGCTGCCGACCTGCGGGCGAAGGCCTTTGACGCAGCCCCGGCCTCGACAGGCGATCTGGATGGCACCCCATTTGAATGGATCGCCGATGCCGACATGCGCTTCGGCCCGGTCTTGGAAGCCGTTGTAAACGGCCGCTATTTCTGGCTGCCGTTTTCGCAGATCAGTTCGGTGACCTTCGATCCGCCGACCGACCTGCGCGATGCGGTCTGGACGGCGGCGAATATCAAGCTGGCGAATGAAGGGTCGGTCGTGGCGCTGATCCCGACGCGTTATCCGATGACCGGCCAGACCGGCACCGCCGCTGAAAAGCTGGCGCGGGCGACAAGCTGGACTGATGTCGGGGCAGAGACCTTTGTCGGCACCGGGCAGCGTCTGCTGTCGACCGATCAGGGCGATGTGGCCTTGCTGGACGCTCGGCTGATCAAATTCGATGGCGCGGCAGCAGGGTAGGGGCAATCATGGCGGACAAGATGATGTCCGAGCGGTTGCAGCCTTCGCTTCTGGACCGCCTGACCGATGAAGACCCGACCAATCCGAACGAGACCCGAGATGCGCGTGTCATCGACATCCGCCGCTTGCGCGAGATCGTGCAGCGCGATCTGAGTTGGCTGTTGAACACCAACAATGCCGAGGGCTGGATCGACGCCAAACGCTATCCGCTGACCACGAAATCGGTGCTGAATTACGGCGTAAAGGATGTGGCGGGGGATTTTGCCGCCAAGGACCGGGCGCAATTGATCCGCAAATCCATCGCCCAGGCGATCGAGAATTTTGAACCACGGATCCGGAAAGGCTCGGCCCAGGTCGAGATGCGGACCGAGAATGTGTCGCGCAACACCATCATATCCTTCGATATTCGGGCGGATATGTGGGCGGAGCCGATCCCGATTGAGCTTTACCTGCGGTCGTCGGTCGATGTGACGACGGGGCAAGTGTCGCTGGAACGGTCGGGCTGATCAGATGGACACCAGGCTGCTCTCGCATTACGAATCCGAACTCGCCTTCCTGCGCGATATGGGGGCGGAGTTTGCCCAGGCTTATCCCAAGATCGCAGCGCGGCTGGGGATGGAAGGCATGGAGGTGCTGGACCCTTATGTCGAGCGGCTGCTAGAGGGCACGGCGTTTCTGTCAGCGCGGGTGCAACTGGCGCTGGAGATGCAGTTTCCGGCATTTACCTCCAACCTTCTGGAGATTGTCTATCCGCATTTTCTCGCCCCCACCCCGTCGATGATGGTGGTGGCGTTCGAGCCGGATCTGGGCAATGCCGGGGTCAAGGAAGGCTTCACCTTGAAGCGCGGCGCCCGGCTCAGGTCGCGGCCGATCGAGGGGGAGCAGACGGCGTGTCAGTTCCGCACGGCAGCCGATTGTGTGCTGTGGCCGGTCGAGATTGCCGAGGTTGAATATATCGACAGCCGGGGTGGCCTGGTCGCTGCCGGGGTCAGCCGGGACAATCCGGCACGGGCTGGCATCAGGCTGCGGTTGAAGCGGCGTGACGGCGGGATGATGAGCGATCTGCCGATGAACGCGCTGACCCTGCATCTGAGCGGGCAGGGCGCAGAGGCCTGGGTGCTGCATGAGGCGCTGTCGACCAAGGTAACCGGGATGGTGGGGCGGTCTACTGACCGTCGCAACGACTGGACCCAACCGCTGCCCAAGGCGAAATCGCAGCCGAAGGGCTTTGACCGCGAAGAGGCGTTGCTGCCGACGCCGCGGCGGTCGTTTGATGGCTATCGGCTGCTGCAAGAGTATTTCGCGATGCCGGAGCGGTTTCACTTTGTGGAATTGTCGGGAATGTTGCCGGCGTTGCAGCGGGCGGATGCGGTGGATGTCGATCTGTATCTGCTGCTGGCAGACTCCTTGCCCGACCACGGCGCCTGCGCGCGGCGCGAGACCTTTGTGTTGAACGCGGTGCCGGCCGTGAACCTGTTTGAGCGGACCTTTGACCGCATCCACATGACCAATTCCGACACCGAGCAATATGTGACGCCGAACCGCACCGCGCCGCTGGATTATGAGGTGTTTGCCGTTGACCGGGTGCTGGGGATTTCAGGCAGCGACAATGAGGAAACCGAGTTCCGGCCGTTCTATTCGGCCAATGACATCACGGCTGCGGGAGAGAACCACCCGGCCTATTACACCATTCACCGCCGGATGCGGCAAAGGAATGAAAAAGAGCGGTTGCGTGGGGTCAGGACGTCTTATCTGGGGTCAGAGCTGTATCTGACGCTGGTCGACAGCACGCAGGCGCCCTATTCGGCGCAGCTCACGCAATTGGCGGTGTCGGGGCTTTGTACCAACCGCGACCTGCCCTTGCTGCTGTCGACCGCCGGGTCGGATGCGTTTCATCTGACCGACGGTGGCCCTGTGCTGGGGATTCAGACTGTGGTCTCGCCCACCCGTCCGCGCCCGACAATTGCGCAGGGTGAAACCGCGTGGCGGCTGATCAGCCATTTGAGCCTGAACTACCTGTCGATCACCGACACCGGCGGCGGGCGGGGCGGGGCAGAGGCGCTGCGCGAATTGATCGGGCTTTATGCACCGTCGGGCGACAGGGTGATCAGCAAACAGCTGGAGGCCTTGCGTGGTGTGACGACCCGGCCCATCGTGCGGAGGATGGCGGATGAGGTTTTGTCGACGGCTGTCAGAGGGTTGGAGATCAAACTTGATTTCGACGAAAGCTTCTTTGACGGCTCGGGCGTCTATGTTCTGGCCTCGGTGCTGGAGCGGTTTTTCCGGAAATACGTAACGATCAACTCGTTTACCGAGACAGTTCTGACAACCCAACAACGCGGAGAGATCACCAGGTGGCGACCGGAAAGCGGGCTCGGCCGGATGATCTGACGCATTACGCGCAGCTTCAGGCCGACCCCCAAAGCTATCATCTGTTTCAAGCGCTGCGCGTCATCGAGGCGCATTTTGCGGCCAGCCCACGCCTGGGCCAGTCGCGGCGGTCGTCGCAAGACAAGGTACGGCTGGGGCAAGAGGCCGAGCTGGCGTTTCCAACCTCGACCATCGCGGCGTTCGGGGCGGACAAGCAGGGGGTGATGCGGCTGATCAACCGCAGCTTTGGTCTGTTCGGGCCGCAGGGGCCATTGCCGCTGCACATGACGGAATATGTGCGGAACCGGCGGCGCAATGAGCGAGACACCACCTTCCTCGCCTTTGCCGACATGTTCACCCACCGGTTGATGAGCCTGTTTTACCGCAGCTGGGCGGCGGGCCAGCCGGCACCGAGTTTCGACCGGCCCGGGCAGGACACCTTTGAACGGCGGGTTGCGGCGCTGTCGGGCTATAACGGAGCGGGATTTGAGAATCGCGACGAGATGCCCGACATGGCCAAGCGCCATTTCGCGGGCCATCTGGCTGCGGGCACCAGAACCGCCGAGGGTCTGGTGTCGATCCTGTCGGCGTTCTTTGCGGCACCGGTGCATTTGCAGCAGTTCATCGGGGCCTGGCTGGATCTGGAACCGGACGACCGCTGGCAATTGGGCCGGGCGGCGGGCCTGGGGCGGTCGACCAGCATCGGCACGCGGGTGTGGTCGCGGGCGTCGAAATTCCGCATTCTGGTCGGGCCGCTGACCCTGCCCGATTACAAGCGGCTGCTGCCGGGGCAGGGCTCGCTTGAGCGGCTGGAGGCGATTGTACGCAACCATGTCGGTGACAGTCTTGACTGGGATGTGAACCTGATTTTGCGGGCGGCGGACGTGCCGCGGGCGGCCTTGGGCGGGGCAAACTCTGCGCTGGGCCAGACGACCTGGGTTGGCATGCGGCGCGACCGTACGCATGACGCCAATGACCTATATCTTTCACCGCCGCATGTGCTGGCGCGTCAGCGTCCCATCGCGGCCAATAATAGTCCGGGGAGAAAAACATGAGTGAAATCAGCCGTGTGGCGCTATTTGGCAAGCTGGACCGCCTTGGATATCAGGCGGTTGAGGGCGCGACGGTGTTCTGCAAGATGCGGGGCAATCCCTATGTCGAGCTGGTGCATTGGCTGCATCAGATCCTGCAAAACCAGAACAGCGACCTGCACCGCATAGCTGACCACTACAAGCTGGACCCGGCCAAGCTGGTGGGTGACATGCAGCGCGCCTTGGACGCCTTGCCGCGCGGTGCCTCGTCGATCACCGACCTGTCGGAGCATCTGGAGGATGCGACCGAGCGGGCCTGGGTCTGGGGGTCGCTCTTGTTCAACGCGTCGCAGGTGCGGACCGGGTTTCTGATCCTGGGGATGCTGAAGACCCCGGCGCTGCGCAACATCCTGTTCGGGATTTCGCAAGAGTTCAAGAAAGTGAAGCCGGACGATCTGGCCGAGAATTTCCGCGATGCGGTGAATGGCTCGCCGGAAGAGGGACAAGGGGCCACCGATGGCAGCCATGTCGGCACGGGGGCTCCGGGCGAGGAGTCTGGCGCGATGGCCCCGGCGGCGATGGGCAAAGAGGAGGCGCTGAAGAAATATTGCACAGATCTGACCCAGCAGGCCCGCGACGGCAAGATGGACCCGATTGTGGGCCGGGAT
>JBDTQR010000019.1:0-32205 GCA_039932095.1 bacterium
AAAACGGAAGCCCGATGCCCGACCTGCCCGCCGCCCACATCTTGCTGACCGACCCACCTGCCGCGGCGCATGGGGTGGTGGTCCTCGGCTATGACGAACGCCTGCTGCGCCGCAAACGCCTGCGCACCACCCAAGGCGAAAGCTTCTTCGTCGACCTGCCCGCCGTCACCAATCTCGACGATTACTGGGGCTTCCAACTCGACGATGGCCGCACCATTCAGGTCCTGCCCGCCGAAGAGGCCCTGCTGCAGATCACTGGCCCCGACCTGCCGCGCCTGGCATGGCACATCGGCAACCGCCACACCCCGTGTCAGATCGAGCCCCACCGCCTGATGATCCGCCGCGACCATGTGCTTGAGGCGATGCTGCGCCACCTTGGTGCCGAACTCACCCTGATCACCGAACCTTTCACCCCCGAGGGCGGCGCTTACGGCACCGGCAGAACGATGGGACACGAACATGGGGGCCTTGCACATGGAGACCACGCGCACGGCCTCGAAACCTCACCCCGCGCCCCGGAAGAAAGCTTTGGCTGGCATGACCACGGCGATGGCCGCCTGCATTTCCATGACCCGAAACGCTGACCGCCTCACCCTGACCCAACTGCTGTCCTCTGCCTTCCCGGTCGGTGCCTACGCCTATTCTCAGGGACTGGAGCAGGCCATCACCGACGGCCATGTCACCGACCCCGCCAGCCTCAAGGACTGGATCACCGCCGTCCTGACCCACGGCTCGGCGCGCAGCGATGCCATCCTGCTCGCCCACGCCCGTAGCTCCGACGACCTGACCGACCTCGCCTACGCCTACGCCCCTTCAGCCGAGCGCCATACCGAGATGCGCGAACAGGGTGCCGCCTTTGGCCAGGTCGCAGCCGCCCTGATCGGCCCGCAACCCGCCCTGCCCTATGCGCTTGCCATCGGTCACGCCACCCGCACCTTGAACCTGCCAACCGCCGAAATCCTTGCGCTCTACCTGCATTCCGTCGCCGCGCAACTGATCTCTGCCGCTGTCCGCTTTGTCCCGCTGGGCGCGGCGGATGGCCAAAAGGTGCTGCACAGCCTCGCCCCCCTGCACATCCGACTCGCCGAAGCATATGCCGCCGAACCCCTGACCGCCCTCACCACCGCCACACTGGGTGCCGACCTCGCCCAGATGCGCCACGAAACGCTCCCTGTAAGGATATACCGCTCATGACCCATTCCAATGGCCCGCTCCGCGTCGGCATCGGCGGCCCGGTCGGTGCCGGCAAGACCACCCTGACCGAACAGCTCTGCCGCGCGCTCGCCGACCGCTGCTCGATGGCCGTCATCACCAATGACATCTACACCCGGGAGGACGCCGACTATCTGGTCCGTGCCCAGGTCCTGCCAGCCACCCGTATCAGAGGCGTCGAAACCGGCGGCTGTCCCCATACCGCGATCCGTGAAGACGCCAGCATCAACCTTGCTGCCGTCGCCGATCTCAATGCCAATTTTCCCGACCTCGACCTGATCCTGATCGAGTCGGGCGGCGACAACCTCGCCGCCACCTTCTCGCCCGAACTGGCCGACATCTCGATCTATGTCATCGACACCGCCGCCGGTCAGGACATCCCCCGCAAACGCGGCCCCGGGGTCACGCGCTCCGACCTCCTCGTGGTCAACAAGATCGACCTCGCCCCTTATGTCGGCGTCGACCTCGCGCAGCTCGAACAGGACACCAAGACCGCACGAGGCCCGCGCCCCTATGTCATGGCCCGCCTGCGCCAGAACCACGGCGTGGCCGAAGTCATCGATTTTCTGGAACGTGACGGTGGTCTGGCCGTGAAATCCGGCCAGCCTGCTTTGGCCGTGGCCATCCCGGGCTGACCACCGGGAAACAGAAGTTCGGCATGTCATCCAGCGCTGCCGGGTCGTGCCGCATCGGTCGTCGTCAGCTGGCCCTTCAGCACACAGCCCCACTGTTGGCGCTGACACAGATTGCCACCTCACCATTCCAGTCAAGCCCGCGGCCCCCAAAACCAACTGCAAACCAGAACAGGCCGTGGGATGCCCCACGGCCTGCTCCATTTCGACACAGTCGAATAGTTAAGATCCGGTTAACAAAAATCCATAACCCACAGATTTCAAATGACTTTCAAGACCTTTCACACGTGCACAGCGCAAGAAAATCACTCCCCCGGCAACACCCGGACGGCCCCGGTATCGGCGGACGAGGCGAACAAGGCATAGGCCCGCAGCGCCTGACTGACCTTGCGGCTGCGAATCTCGGCGGGCTTCCACCCGGCCAGATCCTGCGCCACCCGACGCACCCCAAGTTCGACATCTGAAACCCTGAGCGAGATCGACCGTTTCGGGATATCGATGTCGACCATGTCGCCCTCGCGGACCAGCCCGATCACCCCACCCGCCGCCGCTTCCGGGCTGACATGCCCGATCGACAACCCCGAAGTGCCGCCCGAAAACCGCCCATCGGTGACCAGAGCGCAGGCTTTGCCCAGCCCCATGCTTTTCAGATACGAGGTCGGATACAACATCTCCTGCATCCCCGGGCCACCCTTCGGCCCCTCATAGCGGATCACCAGCACGTCACCCTCTTTGATCTCTTTGGCCAGGATCGCGTTGACCGCCGAATTCTGCGACTCAAACACCCGTGCCGGACCCGAGAACACCAGGATCGACTCGTCCACCCCGGCCGTCTTCACGATGCAGCCATCTACCGCCATATTGCCGGTCAAGACCGCCAAGCCGCCGTCCTTGGAAAATGGCGTGTCCGCCGAGCGGATCACCCCATGCGCGCGGTCCAGATCCAGCGAGTCAAACCGACCGGTGGCCGTGAAGGCCATGGTGGTGCGAACCCCGCCGGGTGCGGCCCGAAAGAACTCCCGCACCGATTCCTGATTGGTCCTGCTGATGTCCCACTGATCCACCGCCGCGCCAATCGAGCGGGAATGGATGGTCGGCACTTCACGGTTCAACAGGCCCGCGCCATCCAGCTGGCCCAGGATCGCCATGATGCCCCCCGCACGGTGGACGTCTTCCATATGGACGTCCTGCTTGGCCGGGGCGACCTTGCACAGCACCGGGACCTTGCGGCTGAGGGCATCAATATCGGCCATCTTGAAGTCGATCCCGCCCTCATGCGCGATGGCGAGGATATGCAGCACCGTATTGGTCGATCCGCCCATCGCAACGTCCAGCGCCATGGCATTCTCGAACGCCGGCTTGGAGGCCACATTGCGCGGCAGGACCGTCTCGTCGTCTTGCTCATAATACCGCTTGGTGATGTCGACGATGAGATGCCCTGCCTCGACGAACAGCCGCTTGCGGTCGGCATGGGTGGCGAGCGTGGAGCCGTTGCCGGGCAAGGACAGACCCAAAGCCTCGGTCAGACAGTTCATCGAATTGGCGGTGAACATGCCCGAACAGGAGCCGCAGGTCGGGCAGGACGCTTTCTCGATCTCCTCGACCTCGGCGTCGGTAAAGGCGGCGTCGGCGGCCGAGACCATCGCGTCGACCAGATCCAGCGCTACTTCCTTGCCGCGGATCACCACCTTGCCGGCCTCCATCGGCCCGCCCGACACGAACACGCAGGGGATGTTCAGCCGCATCGCGGCCATCAGCATGCCGGGGGTGATCTTGTCGCAGTTGGAGATGCAGACCATCGCGTCGGCGCAGTGGGCGTTGACCATGTATTCGACCGAGTCCGCGATCAACTCGCGGGAGGGCAGCGAATACAGCATTCCATCGTGGCCCATCGCGATACCGTCATCCACCGCGATCGTGTTGAACTCCTTGGCGACGCCGCCCGCCGCCTCGACCTCACGCGCGACCAGTTGGCCAAGGTCTTTCAAGTGGACATGGCCCGGCACGAACTGGGTGAAGCTGTTGACAATCGCGATGATCGGCTTGCCGAAGTCGCCGTCCTTCATCCCCGTCGCCCGCCACAGGCCACGAGCGCCTGCCATGTTGCGGCCATGGGTGGTGGTGCGGGAACGGTAGACGGGCATGGGAACCTCCTCGGGCTATCTGCGGCGGGTGATGCACCCGATGAGGGCGGCAATCAAGAGCGGTTGGGCGAATATGAGGCCTGAAAAGGCGATGTGCAACCCGGGCCAACATGGCGATGGTGAAGAGGCTTGCACGTGTGAACACGAGGCTTTATGTTTTACTTTCAGTGGGTTGCGATTTCATATTAACCGGATTTCAATCATGTTGCGACTGGTTCGCAACAGACAAAGGCGCAAAGGCGCCCTGTAACCCGGACCGCGCTGTCAAAATATCGTGCAGGACCGCCGACAGCGCAGCCTTTCACCCCGGCCCGCGCCGCTCCCGCGCAGGCGGGAGCCTCGACCGTTTTCACCAGCGCCGGCGCGCGAAAATAGTTCCCCGAACCGGTATCTTGGTCTAGCCTGATCTGATCCTCGGGCGCGGGCGGTTCCATATATTGCGGAACAGACGGTTAAGGATTTGGAATGACCGGATTTTTCAGATCGGCGCTGTTGCGTCTGGCTGTCGTGCTGGGGCTTTGGCCGATGCCCCTGCTGGCCGAGGACGCGGCGGACATCACCAGTCTGCCCACCCTGCGCGCGCCCGGAACCCTGACAGCCACCGCCATGGCCCGCGATGCCGCCTGGCTGGAGGTAGACCAGCCCGGTCTTTACCGGCTGATGATGGAGGGTCCGGGGCTGTTGGGTCTGACCGGGTTTCGCACTGCGAATGGGCGGTCGGATGCCAGCGACCCGCAAGTCCGCCTGCGCGCGGATGGTTCGGCCTATCGACCCGGCGTGCTCGACAATCTGCTGCTGTTGCCGGGCCATGCCTATCTGATCCAGACCGGCGTCCTTGCACCCCGCGCCGTGACGCTGGAGATGGTTCAGCCGATTGACCCCGTGCAGGCGCTGACCGGCGAAGCCATGCCGGGCCAGAGCGACGATGCGCCGTTGCAACTGGTGCCGGGGCTGGCGGTGCTGCTGCAACCGGACGGCGTTGCAAGTCTGGCGGTCAGTGGTGACCCTGGCCTGCCGGTGAAACTGCAGGTGATCGCACCGCCCGAGGCGCTGGCCGGGTCCAGCTATCAGGGCGTCGACCTTGGGAACGGCGGGATCTATCCGTTGCTGGTCGCAGCCGGTGCCAGACTGCAGATCAAGGGTGAGGCCGGGCTGGACGGCCAACTGCCGGTGCAAATGTTGATGGTCAGCGCCGCTGCGGTGGACCGGATCGATGAGCGCGAACCGGACGACACCGATCTTGGCATCTGGCCCGATACCGGCCGTCAGGCCCGCGGCGTGCTGTTGGCCGACTTTGACAGCGACGGCTATGAGATGGCGCTGGACCATGCCGCTGTGGTCGACCTGACGCTGCAGGTCGCTGATCGGGGTGCGGCCACCGTCACCTTGTCGCGCCACGACGCCGACCGCTGGCTGCAACTGGTACAGGTTGCCGCCGAGGATGGCGTGGTGCTGCGATCCGGCCTGACGCTGCCAGCCGGGCTCTACCGGATCGTGGTGGCAGGTGAGCGGCCTCTGCCATCGGACTATGTGGTGTCCGTCATGCCGGCCGAGACCACTGCAGCGGGTGAGCCGGATGATCAGCCCGAATTGGCCCGACCGCTGCAGCCCGATACCGCCCTGCGCGGCCAGTTGGGCGCGGACAACCCGGCCTACATCAAATTCGACATCACACAAGCCGGTCATCTGTGGGAGTTGCGCGGCGTGCAGGGCCTGACCCGGCTGTCGATTGTCGATGGCAACGACCGCGATGTCGGCTCGTGGGATGCAACCGGCGGCGCGTTGGTGCTGCGACTGGCGCTGCCGACCGGGCATTATCTGGCGTTCCTGCGCGGCGACGGCCCCTATGCCCTGCGCCTTGCCGATCTGGGCCAGCGGCCTGAGGGCTATGAAGGCGAGCCGAATGACGATGACGCCACGGCGATGCGGCTGGTGCCGGGGCAACACGACACCGGCGATTTTCAGACGGCGGGAGACAATGACCTGTATGAGATAAACCTTGCCGCGCCGCAGCCATTGACGCTGACCCTGACCGCGCCGGATGACGGGGCGATGAAGGCGGACCTGGCGCTGGACGGCGTCGGCACCTTGCAGACCGTTGTCGCACCGCAGGGCGGGCCTGTCAGCTATACCGCGCTGTTCCCGCTGGGTCGCTCTGTTCTGCGGCTCAGCGCCCGCGATGATGGTCTGTCGGGGCGCTATCAGGTGGCGTTGAGCCGTGCCGGGTTCGCGGAAGACAATGAGCCGGTGGGCGTGGCGGCCCTGCCGCGCGATGGGCGGATTTCGGGCCGGGTTGGTGGTTTTGACGCCGAGGACCGGGTGTTCGTGCCGGTGCCCATGGGTTCGGGAACGCTGGCGGTGACCTGCCGTGGCGCTGCCGAGATGGCGCTTTATTCCTATGGCGATGAGACGGTGCTGGCCCGGGCCGCGCCGGGAGAGGTGATCTTGCAGGACTATACCCCTGATCTGGGTGGCGCGGTCGAACTCCGGCTGGCCGGGGCGGATGTGCCTGCGGATTATGCCTGCCGCGTGGTGTTTCCGCCCGAGGTTGGGCCCTTGGACCCGGTCCGCCATGATGAGGCGCTGGATGAGGGCGCGGTGACGGTAGTTCATCCGGGCCAGCGGGTTGTCGGGCAGACGGCGGATGCCGGCGATTATGACCGGTTCCGGATTGCGGCTGAAGGGGCATTGGTCGGTCTGCGCTGTGATGCGGCGGTCGACCGGTGGCGGGTGTTCGAGGGCGACCATCTGGCGCAGAGCCTGAGTGCGGCGATGCCGGACGGCACCCATGTCTTTGTGGCCGACGCCTCGGACGTGCTGGAAATCGGGCCGGGCCCGGATGGTCCGGCGGGGTGGGCCTGCGAGGTGATTGCCGAGGATGCGTTTCTGCCGCCGTCACGGCTGGGCGAGCCTGCGCCGTTCATCGGGCAGGGCACGATGCCGGTGCTGTCATCGCTTGCGCTTGGCCGGCCGGATTGGTTGCAACCGACACAGGTGACCAATGATCTGGACATCGGTATGGTGGTGGCGGGACTGGAAACGCCGTTCCGCGCCTACGCCAGGCAGGGCCAGCAGGCCGATCTGCGGCTGGCCCTGCGCAATCCGGGCCCGGCACGGACGGTGGCGCTGGAGATTGCGGTGCTGGCCGATGGCTGGCGGGTGACGCCTGCGGCAGTGTCGGTCGCGGTGGCGGCGGGCGGCTCGGTCGATGTCCCTCTCACCCTCGAATTGCCGCCGATGCAGAGCGGGATCAGCGACCCGCAGTTGCATGTGGTGGCGATGACGGCCGGGCAGCGCGCGGCCGTGACGCTGCCGGTGATGCTGGTCCCGACGGCGGCCATTCGCGGCGGTCATGCGTTCTGGTCGGCACCGCCGGGTCTGCGCGGCGGGCTGGACCCGCTGCGCTATCAACTGGGCGCGCGGCTGATCGCGCTGGACGGGGTGCCGGTGGATGAGGCGGCGGCAGCGGACTGGGCGTTTCTGCATGACGGTGACGCGCCGGACAGCGATCTGCTTCACTGGCTTGATGCAATGGCCGCCGAGTTCCGGCTGGCCGAGCCTGCTCCGGTGGTTGGCATCGTCGTGCAATTGCGCAGCGCCAAGGATCGCAGCGATTGGCCGGACCGGCTGTCGTTGGACCTGTCGATGGATGGGTTGAGCTGGACAGAGGCGGCGACGGTGGACCTGAGCGCCTCGGCCCTGCCGCAGATTTTCGCCTTGGCGGGGCCGGTGCAGGCGGGGTTCGCCAGGATCAGGCGGCATGGTTGCCGGGGCGACGCGGGCTGCTCGGGGGTGGCGTTGGCCGATGTCGGTCTGGTGGCAGCGCCGGACTGGCGGTTCGCCCAACCACTGGACATCGCAGACAAGGCGCTGGGCGGCCATGTGGTCACCGCGCAGTCGCTGGGCGGCGAACAGCAGGCAGAAAGCCCGTTTGGCCGCAGTTGGAATGATGATCTGCTGACCGAATATCGCCCGGACGCCATGGACCCGGCCTCGACCGAACGTGGTGACCGGATCGAGGCGGTGATTGCGTTTCAGTCAGACCGGGCGGCGCGGATTGCGGCCGTGGAATGGGTCGGCAATGCCGAGGATGGCCTGAGGCTGGACGGTGCTGCGGTTCAGATCAGCATGAATGGTCCGGCGGGCCTGTGGACTGACGTAGGCACCCTGCACTCGCCTGCGGTCGGGCTTTTGTCGGCGCGGCTGGATTTGCCGACACCTGTCTGGGCGCGCGCGGTGAAACTGATCTTTCGACGCGATGCTGCCGAACAGCGCTTCGTGCCCGACCGGGTGCGGATCTGGGAGGACAAGACAGGGCCGCAGCTTCTGGGTCTGTGGGAGGGCGACAGTTCGGTGGCTGGCTATGAGGCGACAGTGGACAGAAGGCTGGCCGATCCAGTGGCAACGGGAGGCGCGGATGCCGGACAGGCGGTGGCATTGACGCCGGATAACGCGGTAACGTCATCGGTCCTGCTGGAACGCAATGAGGATTGGTGGCGGATCACGGTGCCGTCCGGGCCGCAGCAAGCCCTGACCCTGACGTTCAAGGACGCCGCCCTGCCTGAATTTGTTGCCGATTTGACCGGATCGGATGGGGACGTGCTGCCGTTGGCGCGCAAGGTCGATGAGGCGGGCGATCTGGTGCTGTCGGCAGTTGTTCAGCCTGGCCCCTATCTGCTGCGGATCAGCGAACCGCCACGTTCGGTCGCCATTCTGTGGGACACCTCTGATTCGGTCGGCCCCTACATCCCGCGCATACTGGATGCAGTGCGACTGTGGGCAACCTCGTTGAAGCCGGGGCGCGACCGGATCCAGCTGCTGCCCTTCGGCACTGACACCCTGCTGCTGGATGACTGGGCAGGAACGGCGGAAGCGGTCTATCCCGCCCTCGCCGCCCTGCCCGCGTCCAACAGTTCAGATGCCGAAACCGCGATGGGTGTCGCGGCGGCGGCCTTGGCCGGGGTCGACGGCCAACGCGGCATTGTGGTGATCACCGACGCCGAAACCGCGCAATCGGCCAATGTCTGGCAACCGCTCTTGCGCGCCAACCCGCGCGTCGTGGCGCTGTCGATTGACAGCTCGGATCCGGCTGGCGTGCATATCCTGCAGGACTGGGCCAGCCTGAACGGCGGCTATTTTACCCGCGTCTCGGGCTCGACGGGGCTGGCGGACGGGCTGGATCTGGCGGCGGCGCTGTTCCGCGCGCCCAAGGCCTACCATCTGACGGCAAGCCTTGCCGTACTGCACGAGCCGGAGGGCACAGGCGAGCTGTTCATCCAAGGCGTGAAGACCGACACCCAACCCACGGGTGGAATTGAGGTTATTCTTGACGCCTCGGGCTCGATGCTGAAACGGATGGAGGATGGCAAGCGGCGGATCGAGGTGGCACATGATGCGCTGTCCGGGCTGGTGCGCGAGACGCTGCCCGCGGGTACGCCGTTTGCCTTCCGCGCCTTCGGTCTGGCGAAGGACGATTGTGCATCCGAACTGAAGCTGCCATTCGGACCGCTGGACCCCAAGGCGGCGGAACAGGCAATCCGGGCGGTGCCTGCGGTGAACCTTGCCAAGACGGCGATTGCGGCCAGTCTGGCGGCGGCAGCGGCGGACCTGGCCGAGGTATCACCCCCCCGCGTTGTCGTGCTGGTGACCGACGGGGATGAGACCTGCGACGGCGACGTGGCGGCGGAGATTGCCCGGATCCGGGCGCAGGGGCTGGACATCAGGCTGTCGATCGTCGGCTTTGCAGTCGATGATGCCGCCCTGTCCCAGACCTTTGCCGCCTGGACCAGAGAGAGTGGCGCGCGTTTTGTGCCAGCGGGTGATGCGGCTGCGCTGAAGGCGGCGATGCGCGAGGCGACCTTGCCGCGATTTGCGGCCGACCGGCAGTATCTGGACGGGCGGGTGGACGAAGTGGCCAGCTTTGGCGTCGAAACCACCGTAACCCTGCCCGCCGGACGCTACCGCTTACGGCCCTTGCAGACGGCGGTCGGCGCGGCGCTGGAGGTTGACATCAACGACGGGCAGTCGCTGGATTTGCGCTATGACGGGAAAACCGGCCTGACGGCCAAGTGAGGGAACATGCGAGATTTTCTGCATAACGGCCTTTGCACGCTGCTGTCGGCGGCCCTGATGCTGGCCCCCTTGCCCATCCTCGCCGACGCCGCCACGACCTGGCAGGTGCCAGGCCCGGACACCGCAAGCCAGCCGCTGCCTGACCGGATTGACCCGACACAGCTGCCCGATCTTCACGCCGCCGCCCTGCGTGCCGTGGGCCTGCTGGACGGCTATCTGCTGACGGAACCGACGCTGGACGAACAGGTGCTGGCGCTCGGGCTTGACCCGAGGGCGGCTTTTGCCTTGCTGCGCGACACGGTGCAAAGCCAGCGCTATGGCGGGCAACTGCGCGATCCGCAGCAGGTGCTGCTGGCAAGGAGCGGCAATGCCTATGACAAGGCCGCCGCGCTGGCCGAGTTGCTGGGCCGGATGGGCTATGACACGCGACTTGTCACCAGCCCGAGACCGCAGCCGCTGCCCGCCCCGGCCTGCGTGGCCCGGTATGACCCCGATGCCTGGCGCTTGACCGGACTTGGCCCTTCGGTCCTCGCCCGGATCCATGTCCGGGCCGAGGCAAGTTACGGCGCTTTGCGTCCGCTGCTGGCCCCGGTTGCCGCGCCGCTGCCGGACCCCGAACCGCATGTCTGGTTGCAGATGCGCGATGGGGCCAACTGGGTGGACCTGGACCCGTGGCTGCCGGATACCGCATGGGGCGCACATCCGGCGGGCGACGGGATGCCGCTGTCCGACCAACCGGCGGCACAGGCCGTTACGCTGACCCTCAGTCTGGAACAACTGCGCGATGGCCAGTTGCAGCGCGAAGATCTGCTGTCCAACCGGTTTGAGATGCCACAGGCCAATGGCTGGCTGATCGCGCTGGTCTTCGGTCCCAGGATCAACGGCGTCGGCGGCTCGGTAGCGCAGGTGATGGCGGAACTTGAGGGCGGCACCGGCGGGCTGGTCGCCAATCTGCTGGTCAACGGAGATATCATCACCTCTGCGCCGTTCACCGCCCCAGGAACAGGTGAAGGGGTCAGCGGGTTTCTGAGCGAACCGGACGCCCTGGTGACCACCGGCCTGTGGCTGACCCTGACCAGCACCGCGCCCGGCATGGCCGATCACAGCGTGACGCGTGCTGTGCTGGATCTGGTGCCTGCGGACCTGCGGGCGTCGGGGTCGGCGATTGACCCTGCGGACCTGCTGCCGGTGGCACGGCGCGACCATATGGCGCTTGGGCTGCAAGGGATCCGCCAGATTGCGCTATCCAATGGCGGCACCTCGCATCAGGTGATTGCTGCCAACAAGGCGCTGCAGATGGACGATGCGCCTGACGTGCTGATCCGGGCTCTGCATGACAACGCTGACCCGTGGGACGGGATCTGGGGCAGCTATCTGGAGGCCGGGCGCGTCGCGCTTGCCGCCGAAACCCTGATGCGGGCCAAGCCGGGCCATGACGGCGCCTGCCTGATGATTGACCGGCCAAGGGCGCTGATCTGGGGCTTGTCGCGAGCCGAGGATGGCGGCCAGATCCGCTGGCTGGACTGGGCGCTGGATGATGTCTCGGTGCAAGGCGGCGATGCAACAGCGCAGGCCGAGCAGATGCTGTGGCACGGCGCGGTACAGGCTGCGGTCGAGAAAGAGGCGCTGTATTACATGGCACAGGGTCAAACCGATGCCTATGCGCTGGAAACTGGGCCACTGCAGCCCTTTGATGATACGCCCGGGGCGTTGCAGGATCAGGCGCTTGGCTATGTCACGATGGCAGGCGGCGGGGTGCCGGCCGACATGTGGTGGCGGGTCGATCCGGCGACGGGAAGGTCCGACGCAAGGCTGGCCGATTTCGGCAACGGGGCATGGGGCGGGTTTTTGCGGCCCGGGTCGGGCGGGCTTCAGGGTGGCATGGCCCGGGTCACGGATATTTCACGCAGTGTGGCGCAATTGGAACGTGACGCTGCCTTGCGGGCCCGTCTGGGACCGGAAGAGTTTCGCCGCGTGATGCAGGCGCGGCGGCAGGCGCAGGCGGCAGAGGCCGCACTTGAGCGGCAAAGGGCGACCTTGAACGAATATCTGATGCTGGCCAAGATCGTGATGGGCATTGCGCTTGCTGTCGGCGCAGCGGTCCTGTTGCACGACGCCGTCGGCCTGGCCACGGCCGACGAAGTCGTAGGCGGTAGCCCCTGAACACCACCAACTTGGCGAATTGTTGAAATCTGGTTTATTTTGCAAAGCAAACGTATTGATTTCGCCGCATTCCATGAAGCGTCCAGATATGGACGTCAGAGCGTGTCAGGTTCTGATCGAAGCACATTTATCCAAGAACACTTCGAGCGCCTTCGAGAGCCCGCGATTTTCCAGTCAATCAGGACCTGAACACAGTTCAGACCGCAAGCCAGCGTTCCTCGGCGGCGGAGTTCTGGATTGCTTCGACCAGCGACTGGATGCGGAAGCCTTGGCGGAAGTTGAAGGGTTCCGGCGTCTTGCCGGCGATGGCGTTGACATAGCCCGCCACCTCGATCGCCTTCAGGTCGTTGAAGCCCAGTTGATGCCCCGCCGCGACACAGAACAGGCCATAAGGCGCGTGATCCGGCCCGGCCTCGATCCGGCGGAAGCCTTGACGGCCCTTGGGGTCGGCCGTGTTGAAGTAGTTCAGCACGTTGAAATGTTCCTGACTGAACGCCAACGCGCCTTTGGTACCGTAAACTTCAAAATCATGCTGCATCTTGCGGCCAGTGGAAATCCAGTTGCCCTCGATCGACCCGGTTGCCCCGCTGTCAAACCGCAGGAAGGCGCGGCCCACATCATCGACCGTCACTGCCTTGCGCCCGCCTTTGCCGTCGGGACGTTCGGGGATCATCGTGACGAGGTCGCCCATCACCCGGGTGATCGGACCGCACAGAAACTCGGCCGTGGCCAGCGCGTGGCTGCCGATATCGGCCAAAGCCCCACCACCCGCCGGGTCGTGGCGGAAGCTGTAGGGGCCCTCGGGGTCGATCATGTAATCCTCGGCGTGGAGTCCGCGATAGCCGAGGATCTCGCCGAGTTCCCCGGCTTCGATCATCTCGCGGGCGAGGGTCAGCATCGGGTTGCACAGGTAATTGAACCCGACCTGGGTTTTCAGACCGGCAGCCTCAGCCGCATTGGCCATCGCAAGGGCATCCTCGGCGCGCGGGGCCAAGGGCTTTTCGCAGTATACATGTTTGCCGGCAGCGATGGCGGCGAGCGACATTTCCTTGTGCAGGGCGTTCGGGGCGGTGATGTCGATCACGTCGATGTCGGGGTTTGCCACAAGGCTGCGCCAGTCGGTGCTATGGTTTGCAAAGCCAAAGGCACGGGCGGCGGAGGCCGCGGAGACTTCGGTCACGTCAGCCACGGTATGAAGTTCAAGCTCATAGGGCAGGTCGAACACGCGTGGGGCCGAAGCGAAACCAAAGACATGAGCCTTGCCCATGAAGCCGGTGCCGATCAGGCCGATGCGCAACTTGGGCTTGGTCACTTGAGGGCATCCTTGTTGACGATCAGGTCGGGGTCGAGACAGCCGTTGAAATGGTCCAGCACGTTCTGGACCGACGCGACCGCCATCCGCTCGGCCGACTGGCGGCTGATCCCGGCGGTGTGGGGGGTCAGGATCAGGTTGTCAAAGGCCAGCAGCGGATGGTCAGGCGGTGGAGGTTCCTCTTCGAACACGTCAAGACCGGCAGCGGCAAGGTGGCCGGAGGCGAGGGCGTCGACCAAGGCGGTTTCGTCGATGATGCCGCCCCTGGCAGTGTTGACGATGATGGCACCGGGGCGCAGCAAGCCGAGTTCGGCGGCTCCGATCAGCGGAGCGCCGGTCTTGGGGACGTGGAGCGAGACGATGTCGGCCCATTGCAGGCCGTCAGTCAGGCTCGTCTCGGCCACGGGTCCGTCTGGCCAGCCGTGGACGGCGAGGTAGGGGTCAACGGCGCGGATCTGCATCCCGAAGCCGGATGCCATCCGGGCAAGGTGGCGACCGATGCGGCCATAGCCGGCAATCAGCAGACGGCGGCCGGAGATTTCGCCGGACTCCAGACGGTTGCGCCAGACCCAGGGGCCGATGCGGGTGGCGCGGTCCGAGCGGACCAGTTGTTTGGCGCAGGCGAGGATCAGCATCATCGCGTGTTCGGCCACCGAAACCGAATTCACATCGCCCACGATGCAGAGCGGGATCTTGCGGGCGTTCAGCGCGACCACGTCCACCGCATCATAGCCGACCCCGTGGCGTGAAACGACTTGCAGGTTGTTGGCCATGGCCAGCGTGGCGGCAGTCAAGGGTTGGGTCCGCAGGATCAGCGCGTCGGCCTGGGGCATATGCGACGCGTAGGACGCTTCGGAGATTTCCTCGATATGGGTGAAGGTGACGCCGGGAATGCCCGCCAAAAGCGCAAGGCCGGTGTCGTGGAGTTTTCCTGCGACGAGGATATGCGGCATCAGTAGGCTCCTTTCTCCGCCTTGGTTTCGGCGGTGGCAGTGAGTTTGCGGAACCCTGCGACAGCGGCCCCGGCGGCAGCCGCCAGAAAGCGCGAGTCGCCGCCAATCGTCGTCATGTCATAGCCCCAGGAAATCGCGCGGGCGGCATATTCGGGCGTGCCACAATGCAGGGCGGCACGGATGTTGTACGCCTTGCAGACCTGGGCGATGCGCTGGATGGCGGCAATCATCTCGGGCTCTTCACGGTCGAAACCGGCGGACAGGCGGCCTTGGGTCAGTGACAGGGTCAGATCGGACGGGCCGACATAGATGCCGTCAAGGCCGGGCGTGGCGGCGATGGCATCAAGGTTTGCCATGCCATCGGCGGTTTCGATCATCGCAAAGCCAAGGATATTGTCATTCGCCTCACCAGCGTAATTGGCCCCGGCGGCGAAGCTGACCCTTGTGGGGCCAAAGCTGCGTTGGCCGAGCGGCGGATAGCGCAGATAGCTGACGAACCGCGCCGACTCTTCGGCGGTGTTGACCATCGGGCAGATGATGCCATAGGCGCCGGCGTCCAGCGCTTTCATCACGATACCCGGCTCATTCCACGGCACCCTGGCCATCAAGGTGGCACCGGATGCGCGCATCGCCTGGAACATCGGCAACAGGCTGGAATAGTCCAAAGCGCCGTGCTGCATGTCGACCGTGACGCTGTCAAAGCCTTGCGCTGCCACGATCTCGGCCGAGAAGGCGTTGCCAATCGAGCACCAGGCGTTGACGGTGGGTTTGCCTTCTGACCAAAGCTGTTTCAAACGATTGGGGATCATCTGGCGTCCTTTCAATAGGTTGCACGGCCGCCGCTGAGGTCAAACACGGCGGCGGTGGTGAAGGAGTTGTCGGCCGACAACAGCCAGGCGACCATGGCGGCGATCTCGTCAACCTCGACAAAGCGTTCGCGGGGGATGCGGACGCGCATGTATTCGATGAATTCGGGCGTCAGCTGCTCGAGGATCGGGGTTTGCGCGGTGCAGGGCGTGATGCAGTTGACGGCGATGCCGGTGGTGGCAAGCTCTTTGCCCAGCGATTTGGTCAAGGCGATCACCCCGGCCTTGGAGGCGCTGTAGGGCGCGAGTTTCGGGTTGCCCTCTTTGCCGGCAATCGAGGCGATGTTGACGATGCGGCCATAGTTTTGCGCCGCCATTTGCGGAATGACGGCCTGATTGCACAGGAAGGTGCCGGTCAGGTTTACCGACATCACGCGCGACCAGTCTGCCAAAGCATACTCGGACACCGGCATGACCGGGCCCGCGATGCCGGCCGAGCAGACCAGTCCGTCGATGCGGCCAAAGTGGTCGAGCGTGGTCTGGGTCGCGGCGCGGACGGCTGTTTGGTCACTGACATCGACGCCAAGGCCGATGCCGCCAAGTTGCGTTGCCTGCGATGCGGCATCCGCGCCATTGATATCCCATAGCGAGACTTGGCCGCCCGAGGCCACGACCCGCTCGGCGATGGCGTGGCCGATGCCGCGCGCGCCGCCAGTGATGATGACAACGCGGTCTTTCAGGTCAATCTGGTTCATCGCTGCCCCTCCCTATGGTTTTCAGGGACCTTGGCACCGCGCGGGCGGCGCTTCAATGGGCTGAGGTTGCAGGATCGGCAAAGCTCGTCAGAATCTGCGTGACAATGGCGTTCAGCGGCTGGTCGATGTCAACCGTCAGATGCCATTCATCGGCAGCCGGCGGTTCCAGCGTGGCGAACTGGCTGTCGAGCAGGGCAACCGGCATGAAATGGCCGGTGCGGCCCGCCATCCGCGCCTCGATCACCTTTCGCGCGCCGGAGAGATGGACAAACAGCACCGGCCCGCCTGCGCCGTGGCGGATGCGGTCGCGGTAGCTGCGCTTCAAGGCGGAGCAGCCGATCATCAGCGGGGCGTCGGTCGCCAGGGCCCGCGCCACAAGGTCAAGCCATGGCCAGCGGTCATCATCGGTCAGCGGCGTGCCTGCGGCCATCTTGGCGACATTGGCAGCCGGATGCAGATCGTCGCCGTCGCGGTAGGGCACGCCGCTGCGGGTGGCAAGGCCCGCGCCGACCGTAGACTTGCCGCAGCCCGCGACCCCCATGATCACCAGCCGCATCATAGCGACGCCGTGATCCCGCCATCGACGTAGAGCGTGTGACCGTTGACAAAGGACGCGGCATCGGAGGCGAGGAAAACGCAGGCGCCGACCAGCTCCTCCACCCGGCCCCAGCGTCCGGCCGGCGTGCGCTTTTCAAGCCATTCGGTAAAGGTCGGGTCGGCCACGAGGGCGGCATTCAAGGGCGTATCAAAATAGCCGGGTGCTATGGCATTGCAATTCAAACCGTATTTCGCCCAATCGGTCGCCATTCCCTTGGTCAGATTGCCGACAGCGCCCTTGGTGGCGGTATAAGGTGCGATGGACGGACGGGCCAGTGCCGTCTGCACCGAGGCGATGTTGATGATCTTGCCGTAGCGCCGCTTGATCATGTGCCGCGCGACCGCTTGCCCGACATGAAAGACCGAGGCGATGTTGGTCTGCAGCAGGCGTTCGAAGACCTCTGCCGGGAACTCCTCCAGCGGGGCGCGGTGCTGCATGCCGGCGTTGTTGACCAGAATGTCGATCGGGCCGACGGAAGCTTCGAAATCGTCGATGGCCTCGCGCACCGCGTCATGCCGGGTGGCATCGAAGACCAGACTGCGGGCGTCCTTGATCGTCCCGGCCGCGTGGTGCAGCTTCGCCGCGTCACGGCCGTTCAGCACAACTTCGGCCCCTGCCCCGGCCAGGCCTTGTGCCAGAGCCAGACCGATGCCCTGCGACGATCCTGTGATCAGTGCACGTCTTCCTGTCAGATTGAACATTGATCCCCCTTGTCTGGCCTCGATGTCGTCGGCTTGTAGGGCCGCTGTCAAGCGCCGTTGCGTTGCAGCCGGGATTGGGGCAGGTTTCGCAACGGGAGGCGGCACGGAGATGAATGGATTTGCCGGTAGCATGGACCGTCACATGGACCGCGGGCAGTGCGGCTGGGTTCCGGGACAAGCCGGGGAGCGGGCTGCAGGGCCGGATCAGGCGGTGAGGTCGCCGTTATGGCTATCACTTTTGCGACAAATGATGGACTGATCTTGGCCAGAATGCAGTTCAACTTTGTGATTTTTGGACATTTTGGCCAATTCCGATGACGGTGGCTGGCGTTGCAAGTTGGCATTGGATTTCGCGACAACCACTGTTCAGCCAGCACCGAGCAGACTGACTTTCGTGACAGGAGGGACCATGAGTTTTGAATCCTACGATGCACGTTTTGGGCATTACGTGCTGTTCAACGCGGCCTTGAAGAAGCTTGCCACCGGGTTTGACTGGGCCGAGGGGCCGGTCTGGATGGGGGACGCGAATTGTCTGCTGTTCTCCGACATCCCCAACAACCGGATCATGCGTTGGGCACCGGACACCGGTCTTTCGACCTACCGGTCACCATCGAACTTTTCCAACGGCCATACCCGTGACTGGCATGGCCGGCTGGTGTCGTGCGAACACGGGAGGCGGCGGGTGACGCGGACGGAATGGGATGGCACGGTGACCGTTCTCGCCGATCGCTATCTGGGCAAGCCATTGAATTCACCCAATGATGTGGTGGTGAAATCCGATGGCTCGATTTGGTTTTCCGACCCGCATTACGGCATTGCCACCAATTACGAGGGGCACAAGTCCGAGCAGGAGCTGCCGTGCAATGTCTATCGCCTTGACCCGGATGGCAGTCTTGAAGCAGTGCTGACCGATTTCAACTGCCCGAACGGGCTGTGTTTCAGCCCGGATGAGAAGCTGCTTTACGTCGCCGATACCGGGCGGATGTTCCACCAGGACCCCAAGCATATCCGGGTGTTCAGCATGGCATCGGGCCGGCCGAAGGGTGGCGAGGTGTTTCATGTGATCGGCCAGGGCGCGGCAGATGGGATCAGGGTGGATACGGAAGGCAATCTGTGGTCGTCGGCCGGGGACGGGGTGCATTGCATCGCGCCGGATGGCACGCTTTTGGGCAAGATTCTGGTGCCCGAGATCGTGTCGAACATCTGTTTCGGGGGACGCGCCAAGCAGCAACTGTTCATCACCGCCACCACCAGTCTGTATGCGATCAATCTGAACCGGATGGGAGCGCAGCGACCCTGACGAGGGATACGGGCGCTCATCAAGCCTGACGGCTTTCTTCGCTGGTGCGGCACAGCGCGGAAACCTGTCAGGCTTGACGAGCGACCCCGATCAGCCCCAGGGCAACGAGAAGGTCTTGACGTTGGTGAAGCTTTTCATCGCCTCGATCACGCCTTCCTTGTAGCCGTTGCCCGAGTCCTTGATGCCGCCAAAGGGTGACATTTCAATGCGGTAGCCCGGCACCTCCCAGATGTTCACCGTGCCGACCTGCAGGCCGGTGATATAGGCCTGCATCCGGCGGTAATCGTTGGTGCAGACGCCGGACGACAGACCGTAGGCCGTGGAGTTGGAAATACGCATGGTTTCGACATCGTCATCCGGCACCCGGACGATCGGGATGATCGGGCCAAAGGTTTCCTCCATCACCAGTTCGCTTTCATGCGGCACATGGTCGACCACGATAGGTGGCAACAGGGCGCCATGCCGACCGGGGTGGTATAGGATCCGGGCCCCTTGTCCTTCGGCAAGATGGACACGGTTTTCGAACAGTTCGGCGGCGCGGCTGTGAACCACGGTGCCGAGGTCGGTCGCCGGGTCCATCGGGTTGCCGAAGCGGAGTTTTTTCGCCCGTTCGAGGACCAGCGGCACGAAACGGTCGGCGACGCTTTCCTGGCACAGGATGCGCTTGACGGCCGTGCAGCGTTGGCCGGAGTTCTTGGTGGCCCCGGCGACGGCCAGATCGGCGGCCTTGGCGAGGTCGGCATCCGACAGGTCGTTGCAGATGATCAGCGGGTCATTGCCGCCGAGTTCAAGCACCTGACGTTTGTAGACCGCCTTGGCGGCAATCATCTTGCCCACGGGAATGCCTCCGGTAAACGTGATCAGCTCGATATTGGGGTTGGTGATCATCTCATCGCCGATATCGGCGGGCCAGCCGGTGACCACGGACAGCATTTGCGGTGGCAGACCAGCCTCATACAGCGCGTCGGCCAGCCAGATTGCGGTCAGCGGGGTCAGTTCGGTCGGTTTGCAGACGATGCAGTTGTTGGTGGCGATGGCCGGGGCGATCTTGTGGCTGATCATGTTCAAGGGGTGGTTGAACGGGGTGATCGCCGAGATTGCCCGCAGCGGCTCCCGCGTGGTGAAGATCTTGCGCGCCTTGCCATGCGGGGTCAGGTCGCAGGAGAAGATCTCGCCGTCGTCGTGGATGCACATCTGGCCGGCGAGGGTGTAGACATCATAAGCGCGGCCGCATTCATAAAGCGCGTCGTTCAGCGAAATGCCGAGTTCGGCGGTGATGATCGGGGCGAGTTCGGCCTTGCGGTCGGTGATGATTTTGGCCGCGTTCAGCAGGATTTTCTGGCGTTCGTAGCGGGTCAGGGTCGGGAGATAATTCGCGGCGATTTCAAAGGCTTCGCTGGCGTGCTCGGCGGTGCCGGCGGGGACCGAGCCGATCTGATCGCCGGTGTAGGGATAGTGGACCGGGACCCGCGCCACTGTATCCACCTTGCGGCCGGCGATCCGCATCGACTCATGCCGCATCTCGATCGGGGCGGTCATTGGGCAGCTGCCGTGGTGGCGTAGTACAGGGCGTCGAAGTTGCGCAGAACGGGTTGGCTGGGCAGGTCCAGCACCCGGTTGACGATGAAGGGGACCTCTTGTTCGGTCAGGCCGCCGTGGCTGCGCAGGGGCTCGTTCAAGGCGGCAAGGTTGTGGCGGTGGGCAGAGGTGCCGAGGGTCATGTTTTCACCGGAGATCATCACGATATCGCCGATCCGGTCGGCCGGAAGTTCGAAACGGCGCACGGCTTCGGCCTTGTCGATGACCAGAGTGATGCCCGGGACGTCCTGCAGGCGGGCGATGATGCTGGCCTGATTGGTGTCCGTGGGCAGGTAGGCGGTGGCAAAGGAGCCGAGCGCGCCGTGGTGGACGACGTAGGGGTCGGTGATCGGCAGGATGACGCGGGCAGCCTCTTCACCCAGCCACCTGTCGAGCAGGTCCTGGACATAGACCACGGCGGGGGAGCCATCGGCGAGATGTTTCGGTTTCATGCCGTGGTCGGCGGTGACGACTATGGCGGCACCAAGGGCGTCCAGTTCGGTCAGGTAGCGGTCGAACATGGCGTAGAAGGCCTGCGCCTCGGGCTGGTCGGGGGCGTATTTGTGCTGCACATAGTCCGTCGTGGTCAGGTACATCAGGTCGGGGTGCCAGTCGCGCAGCAGTTTGACCCCGGCGGCAAAGACGAATTCTGACAGTTCGGCGGAGTAGACCTCGGGTTGCGGGAAATCCAGCCAGCCGGCCGCGTTGTCCTGGCCATGGTCGGCAAGGGTCGAGGTGACAGAGCGTTCGGCGGAGAAGCAGCGGGCGCGGTCCTGATCGAATTGCAGGCCTGCACCAAGCAGGGCGCGGAGTTTGTCCTTGGCAGTGACCACAGCGACCTTCGCTCCGGCGTTGTAAAAGGCCGAGAACACTGTGGGGGCACGCAGGAAGCGGACGTCGTTCATCATCACCTCGCGGCCGGTCTCAGGCTCATAGAGGTAGTTGCCGCAGATACCGTGGATGATAGGCGGGCGGCCGGTGGCGATGGACAGGTTGTTGGGGTTGGTGAAGGACGGGATCACCGAATGGGCCAGCCGGTCGGTGCCGGTCGCGCGGAGGCGTTTCAGGGTGGGCATCAGGCCCTTGGCGATGGCGACGGTCAGGTATTCCGGTTCGCAGCCGTCGAGGCAGATGGCGATGGCGGGGACTTTCGGCCACGGGTAGGTGCGGTCGTTGACGGTGATTTCGGCGGGCATTTGCATTCCTTCAGGCGGCGAGTTTGGCGCGTTCGGCCAAGGCCGAGGCTGGGGGGGCGGCGGAGGTGACCCCAAGGTCGTTGAGGCATTCCTTGGCGGCTTGAACGACGCGGCGCATGACGTGCTCGTCCATCCGGCCGATGACGCCGATGCGGAAGCTGTCGACCACGGTCAGTTTGCCGGGGTAGATGATGAATCCCTTGGACTTCATCAGGTCGTAGAACCGGGTGAAGATGAAATTGGGGTCGGCGGGGCAGAAGAAGGTCACGATGATGGGCGACAGCCAGCGGTCTTTCAGCAGGGTCTCAAACCCCAGATCGCGCATGCCGTCGACCATGACGTCGCGGTTGGTGGTGTAGCGTTTGCCGCGCCCGGCTATGCCACCCTCGGCGGCGTGGATGCGCAGGGCTTCGAGGAAGGCAGCGACGGCATGGGTGGGCGGGGTGTAGCGCCACTGGCCGGATTTCACCATATTGGCCCATTGGGCGTGAACGTCGAGCGAGAGTGAGTGGCAGTTGCCCTTGGCCGCCTGCAGTTCCGCCTTGGGCGCGATGACGAAGCCGAAGCCGGGAACGCCTTCGATGCATTTGTTGGCGGAGGACACCATCGCCGCATAGCGGATGCCGGTCATGTCTACGGCACCGAAGGCGGACATGCTGTCGACCAGCAGTTTGCGGCCTTTGGCGTAGGTGATTTCGGAGATTTCGGCGACCGGGTTCAAGATGCCGGACGAGGTTTCGCAGTGGATGGCGATGACATGGGTAATGGTCGGGTCGGCGTCGAGAGCGGAGGCAACGTCGGTGGAGCAGGGCGGCATGTAGTCGCCCTTGTCGATCAGGGTATGGGCGCGGCCCATGACGCGCAGGGTTTCGGCGGCACGCAGGCCATAGGCGCCGTTGGCGAGGACCAGCACATGTCCGTCACGCGGGACAAAAGTGCCAAGCATCGCCTCGACGCAGTAACTGCCGGAGCCTTGCATCGGCACACAGGCGAAGTCGCTTTCACTGTGACCGGCAAGAGCAACCAGTTGATCACACAGGGATTTCGTCATGGCCCGGAAATCGGCATCCCATGAGCCCCAGTCGCGAAGCATCGCCTCCTTGACACGGATATCGGTGGTCAGCGGACCGGGGGTCAAGAGATAGGGCTCGCCCATTTGGGGCGCGGGAAACGGGGTTTGGGTCATCGCATCCTCCGGCGGTTTGGCTGCTTGTTCCATGCGGTGGGGTATTTGTAAAATCGTTGTTTCCGATGTATCCATAAGTTTTTGCGGAGGTTTCGGCATGCGCCACGTCCAGTTGCGGGCCTTTCACCAGGTTGCCCTGACCGGCAGCTTTTCGCGGGCGGCCGAGGCGTTGCATGTGACGCAGCCTGCTGTGTCCGATCAGATCCGCAAACTGGAAGAGGAATATGACATCCTGCTGTTCAACCGGGCCAAACGACAGGTGGTTCTGACCACGGCTGGGCGGGAGTTGCTGGATGTGACGCGGCGGCTGTTCGATGCCGAAGATCAGGCGTTGCAACTCTTGACCGAGTCGCGGGCGCTGCGCGGTGGCAATCTGCGGATCGTGGCCGACAGTCCGTCGCATGTGCTGCGGGTGCTGGCGGCGTTTCGGTTGCGCTATCCGGGGGTGCTGGTGTCGGTCCGGGCGGGAAACTCGGCGCAGGTGATGGCGGCGCTGCAAAGCTATGAGGCGGATCTGGGGGTGATCGGCGAGGTTCCGGCGGGCGAGGAGTTTGATCACGTCCGCCTGAACGTCACGCCGATCACCGCCTTTGTCGCCCTGGGGCATCCGGTGGCGGCCATGGCGGCGCTGCCGCTGGCCATGTTGCCCAGCCTGCCCCTGGTGCTGCGCGAGCGGGGGTCGAAAACCCGGACCAAGCTGGAAGAGGCGGCCGGGACCACGTTGACACCGGCAATCGAGGCCGAGGGGCGCGAGGCGGTGCGCGAGATCGTCGCCTCGGGCGCAGGTGTCGGCTTTGTGTCGATGGCGGAGTTTGTGGCGGATGCCCGGCTGGTGGCAGTGCCGCTGTCCGGAACCCGGCCGATCATGATGGAAGAGGCGCTGATCTGTCTGCACGAACGCCGCGGCGGCAAGCTGGTGCGGGCCTTCATGGAGACGGCGCGCGAGGCCTAGGCAACGTCGGCGGTGGCCTGAGCAGCGGCGCGGACGGTGCCTTCGTCGCGCATCAGATCGTCGATGAACAGGCTGAGCAGTTGTGAACGGCCCGACACGCCGGCCTTGCGGTAGATGGCGTTGGTCTGGGCCTTTACCGTGCCTTCGGACGTTGCGCGCAGGACCGAGATTTCGGCGGTGGACATGCCTTTGATGGCAAACAGTGCCACGTCACGTTCTGCGGGGGTCAGGCTCCATTCATTGAAACGCTCTTCCAGCAGATCGAGGAAAGCGCCGGAAGCGCGACGCAGACGTTCCTGCGCCTTGTTGCGATCCAGCACGACCCGTCGCATCGCGAACCCGCCCAGTACCGCGCCGATGATCAGGCCAAGGGCGGCGGCGATTTCCAGCAGTTCGCGCATTTCCCAACTGAGCGGGGCGGATTCAAAACCGAAGATCGAGGCGAAGATATCGGACACGAACAGGATGGCGCACAGCGCTTGCGCCAAAAACAACATCGCGACGAATGCCTGTCTGCCCACCACGCCCCCACATCGATTTTCTGATCTACCGGTCCGGCGTCGCGCGAACCGGGCCTTGTTCAAGCAGCCTAGTTGTCCTTGCCGCCCTTGTCGTTCTTGTCGTCGTTCGTTTCGTGGCTGTCATCCTCATGCTCGCCGCCCGACCCCGAACCGCTGCCGGAACCACCGCCGGAGTCAGACCCGCCGTCAGAGCCACCATCATCGGACCCGCTGCCGCCGCCGGAGGAGCCGTCGCCGCCGTCAGAGGTACCGCCGCCGGAACTGCCGCCAGAGCTGCCATTACCGCTTGAGGCGACATCGTCCACGATGGGTTTCGTAGTTCCGCCTGCCGCGGCTGTCCAACTGTCTCGCAGGATTTCGCCGGTGCGCGGATTCAGGATGATCTCCCGCTGACCACCGTCGCGAAAGGCCACTATGCGGACCCGACCCAGCCAGGTGGTCTGCATGGAAATACTGGAAAAGCCCTGACTGGTCAGCTGACCGATGACGTCATCGGCGAAGGACATGGCCATGGCCGATCCTGCGCTGCCGAGAATGGCCGCGCTGGACGCAAGTCCCAGAAAAAACACTCTGCGTTTCATATCAAACTCCGGATCCGTCCGGTGCAACTTGGGGAGAGTATCTGTTACGGGCCGTTGCAGAGCAAGCCCGGCAGTAGTGCGTCATTTGGTCCAGCCGGCGCGACAACCGATCGCGCCGGCCAGAGAAGGGGCAGACTGAGAAGCGTCAGACTGAGACACTTCGGAGCCAATCAGTCGTCATTGCCGGACTTGCCATGATCCGAGCCGCCGTCGTGGCCATGATCATCGCCGTTCGCGCCCTCGTGCTCGTTTTCGTGTTCGTTTGCATCATCGTCGCTGCCCGACATGCCATTGTCGTCGTCGCTGCCGTCGGTGGCATCATTGCCATTGCCGTGGCCGACACCCTGCCCCAGAAAATCGCGACCCTGGGTCGTCAGGACGACGCCAGTGCCGGTATCCTGGCCAGAGGCATGCTGGCTGTGCTGCGACAGGATCGCGCCTGTCGCGGCATCGTAGATTACCCTGATCTTGGCCGCGCCCTGCACAGCCACCACCTTGATCTGGCTCGGGCCGGTGACGACCTCGATCTTGGTGTATCCCTGGGCCTGATAGGCCGTCACAAGGTCATTTGCCGAAATGGAAGCGAAGGCGAAGCTGGCCGAAAAGATCAGCGCGGTGGACAAGAGCATCAAACGTTTCATGTTGTATTTCCTATGTTGCGTCGCGACGCGGGGTCATGTGACCAGGTCCTCCCGACCCGAACCTGGCAAGAGCTGCACCCTGACACCGTTGCGGGGACAAGCCGGTGTCGGGAATGGGAGCAGCGTCTGTCGGACAACCATCGTCGGGGGGGACGATTGCCGGATCCTGACCGAAAAACGGGGGATTTTCAGGATGCGGCCGGCTGTCTTGGGCTCGGGTCGTTTGGATCTGTGCCGCATTGCTGCGATAGGACCTGTATCGACCAAACTCTGGCGGCGCGAAATTGACCTGAGGTTTAGAACCGTGGGTCTAAACCAGCGCCTTGGCTGCCTAAACCTGAGTTTACGACCTTTGCCCGCCCTTGGTCGGATAACCACCGGTCAAAATCAGGCTTTTTCGTTGGAATTTTGGGTATTTGCCAGTCGGGGCGGTGTGTCAGGCGACCTTGCCGGACAGGCTGGCCGAATCGCCACGGTCAGCCCCCATCAGATCCTCGATGAACAGGCTGAGCAGTTGCGGGCGGCCGGATACTTCGGCCTTGCGGTAGATCGCGGCGGTCTGAGCCTTGACCGTGCCCTCGCTGGTCTGACGCAGGCGGGCAATGTCCTGCACGGTCAATCCCTTGATCGCGAACAGGGCAACGTCGCGTTCTGCGGCGGTCAGGCCCCATTCGTCAAAGCGGGTGTTCAGCAGGTCGATGAAGGCGCCGTTGGCGCGTTCCAGCCGGGCTTCGGCGCGACGCAGATCGCCGAAAGCCCGCCAGACCAGCATGCCGCCGAAGATCAGGCCCAGCAGCAAGCCGATCAGGGCACCAACCTCCATCATCTCCCGCGTAGACCAGGCCAGCGGGACGGGGTAAATCCCGACCACCGACAGCAGGATATCGGATGCAAACATCAAGGCGCAGACCGCTTGCGCCAGCAACAGGGCGAGATAGGCGCCCGCCCGTGTCACTTATCGTCCGGCGCGACGAGGACGGGGTCGGTCAGAACGACATCGGGACTGTTGACCTGCCCGGTGTTGAGCGACGGAATCGGCCGGCCAGCGCTGCCGATGGCAGGGCCGTCGGTGGATTTGGTTATCCCGCTCACCACGCCGCCGGCTGCAGCACTTGCAGTGCCAGTGGTATCGCCGGTGCCAGAGCTGGTGTTCGACGAGGTCCGGCTGGACGACGTGGTCAAACTGGTACCGTGGCTGGTGGTGGTCGTGACCGGCAGTCGCGGCTGTATGTCATCCAGCTGGACGGCGTAGTCGCGCAGCACCTCACCTGTACCGGGGTTGACCACCAGTTCACGGTGGATCTGGCCGTTTTCCGCGACGATGCGCAGCCGTCCGAGAAAGGTGAAACCTTCTTCCAGAATGACATAGCCTTGGCTGGTCAATCCGGCCCTGATCTGTTCTTCGACGGTGACTGCACCGGCAGAATGGGCAAGGCCGGCCATCAATAGCGCTGACATCAAAAGTCCACGCATGTGTTTTCCTTTCCGGTCACCTTGGTGACCCTCGCCACTGTCGCCCAAGGTCAGCCTCGGCGCAAGATACAGTGACGCCAAAATGCGTGACACCAGCCGGGCAGACGGCTGGTGTCACCGGCCTTCATCGGACCAGTTTACTGACCTGCACCATTCTGCCACTCGCACAGCCATGGCAGTTGGGGATGCAGCGCCAGACATTGCGATGCAAGGTTGGCGACAGCCACAGTGCCATGGTTTGGCTTGGAGGACGTTCTTGAGCGCTCGTTGGGAAGGGGGACGCCGGCGGCGTTCTGATAGGCCAGTTCGGGGTCCGCCAGGTTGGCATCGGGGTTCAGATCGTGCCAGTACTGCACTGTGACACCGTCATCCCCAGTGGCATCCCCAGTGGCATCCCCAGGATCATCGGCAATGTCGTCCACGGGGTCAGAGCCGTCGTCCGCAGCGACGTCCGTACCGTCGGCGGGGTCGGAAACCGCACCAGAGGTTGGGTCAGGCTCACCCACGGCGATGCCTTCGTCACCACCGGCGGGATTGATGTCATGCCAGGTCTGCACGACATGCACGTCACCGGGGTCGCCGGAGCCGATGGCAGTGTCGTCCTGCGCCATAGCCGCCGTTCCCAGCAACAGGGCCGCCACGACGGACAAACCGCCAGACCGCGCCGACTTGTAAGAGATACTCGTAATCATCGCCTGATGTCCTCCTTGCGGTGCCACTTAGGACCGCCGGGTCGGATCATGCCGAATCAAAGCGGGTCAGGCCATGTTCGGGGAAGTCCGCAAGGCGGGCCATCCGTCAAACGTTTGGGCAGGTCGGGACTTGCTGCCAAAGTGCCGGTAAACCTTCGTTTACGCCGGTCTTGCCTGCGCAACAGGGTGTTTGGTTGGGCCGTCAGACCTTCATGTCAAAGCCAAGGTGCTTGGCGACCGTGAAAATATCCTTGTCGCCGCGACCGCACATGTTCATCACGATGATATGGTCGGCCGGCAGAGTGGGCGCGATCTTCATCACATGGGCAAGCGCGTGCGACGGTTCCAAGGCGGGGATGATGCCTTCCAGTTTGCAGGACAACTGGAACGCCTCCAGCGCCTCGGCGTCTGTGATCGAGACATATTTGGCGCGGCCCATGTCATGGAGCCAGGAATGCTCCGGGCCGATGCCGGGATAGTCGAGACCGGCCGAAATGCTGAAGCCCTCAAGGATCTGGCCGTCGGGGTCTTGCAGCAGATAGGTGCGGTTGCCGTGCAGCACGCCGGGTCGGCCACCGGTGAGGGAGGCACAATGCTGCATCCGGTCGTCAACGCCTTTGCCGCCGGCCTCGACGCCAATGATGTTGACCGAGGGGTCGTCAAGGAAGGGGTAGAACAGGCCCATGGCGTTGGAGCCGCCACCGATGGCGGCGATGATGGTGTCGGGCAGACGGCCCTCGCCCTCCTGTTCGGCCAGTTGCCAGCGGACTTCCTTGCCGATGATCGACTGGAAGTCGCGGACCATGGCGGGATAAGGGTGAGGACCCGCGACTGTGCCGATGCAGTAGAAGGTGTCGCGGACATTGGTGACCCAGTCGCGCAGGGCGTCGTTCATCGCGTCCTTCAGCGTGCCACGACCGGAGGTGACCGGGATCACCTCGGCCCCCAAGAGACGCATGCGGAACACGTTGGGCGACTGGCGTTCGACGTCATGCGCGCCCATGTAGACCACGCATTTCAGACCGAACTTGGCGCAGACCGTTGCGGTGGCGACGCCGTGCTGCCCGGCCCCAGTCTCGGCAATGATCCGGGTCTTGCCCATGCGGCGGGCGAGGATGATCTGGCCCAGCACATTGTTGATCTTGTGCGCGCCGGTGTGGTTCAACTCGTCACGCTTGAGGTAGATCCTGGCACCGCCCAGATGCTGGGTCAGCCGCTCGGCATAGTAGAGCGGCGAAGGGCGGCCGACGTAGTGCTTCCACAGCCAGTCCATCTCTGCCCAGAAGGTCGGGTCAGTCTTGGCAAATTCGTAGCGCGCCTCAAGGTCGAGGATCAGCGGCATCAGCGTTTCGGACACGAAGCGCCCGCCGAACTTGCCAAAGCGGCCCTGTTCGTCTGGCCCGGTCATAAAGGAATTCGGATTGTCCTTGGCCATGGTGTTCCCCTGTCGCTGCATGAGCAGCCATATCGGCTTGCGGAAGGCGCGTAAAGACCGCGCTCCCGGATTGATTTTGGTCGAGAGGGTGGATTTGATGGCGACGGCAGCGAGGGAGATGGCGATGCGGGCAGCTTGGGTGGCAGTTGTGGCGATGTTGGCGGCGGGGCCGGCCTTGGCGGGGCCGACAGCGGCGGAGTTGGGCAAGGGGTTGGGGATGACGATCTCGGCCCAGGGTGAGGTCGAAAACGCCTGCGGCGAGACGGTGACCGCCAGCGTCACCGAGATCGACTTTGGCGGCAAGCTGGGCGTGACCTATCTGTTGGTGATCCCGGGCGGGCCAAACACGGCGGGCTGCTATGGCGACGTGCCGGGGGACTCATATCTGTTGGCCACCGGATCCCAGGGGTTCAAGGTGGTGTTCAGCGGCGGCGGCACGATCGTGATGCTAAGTACCGAACATGGGGGCGTGCATGATTTTGCCATCGGTGGGCCGGGCTTTTCATTTCCGCTCTATGTCTGGAACGGCAAGAGTTTTGTGCCGAAGGGCGAGATTTCCGAGGCGACGCTGGGTGCCGACACGATCGGCTCCTACCCGTATTAGCCGGGTCAGGTCAGCAATTTCTTCATGCCGAGATGGCTGGGTTCAAAGCCGAGCCGGGCGTAAAATGCGTGGGCGCGCAGACGGGTTTTGTCGGTCGTCAGTTGCAGGACCGTGGCACCGGCGGCGCGGGCGCGGGCCTCGCAGTCGGCCATCAGGGCGGCACCGAGGCCTTGCGAGCGCAGGTCCGCTGTTACCCGCACCGCCTCGACCAAGGCGCGTCTGGCACCACCGCGCGACAGGCCGTGCAGGATGGTCAGTTGCGCGGTGGCGATGATGCGTCCCTGATCTTCACCGACGATCAACTGGTGCATCGGGTTGGCGGTGATCTCCTGAAAGGCGGCGAGATAGGCATCCGCAGGGGCGGTTTCGCGGCCTTTGCCCAACGGGTCATCGGCCAGCAGCGCCACGACGGCGGGCACATCGGCGCGTGTGGCAAGCCGAAAGATCATCCCAGGGCTGCCATGAAGGCGGTGATCTTGGCGGTGTCCTTGACGCCGGGCGCGGATTCGACACCGGAGGCGAGGTCGACCTGACGGGCGCCGGTCAGTCGAACCGCTTCGGCCACGTTGTCCGGCGTAAGTCCGCCGGCCAGCATCCACGGCCGCAGCCAGCGACGCTGCGCCACCAGACGCCAGTCGAAGGGCAAGCCGTTGCCACCGGGCAGTTTTGCACCTTTGGCGGCCTTGGCGTCGATCATGATCTGATCGGCGGCCAGCGAAAACTCCATCAGCGGCGCCAGATCGCCCTCATCCCGCACGCCGATCACCTTCATCACCGGCAGGCCGTAACGGGCGCGGACCGCAGCCACCCGGTCGGGCGTCTCTTGGCCGTGGAGTTGCAGCATGTCGAGCGGCATCGCCTCGGTAATGGCATCCAGGGCCGCGTCATCGGCGTCGACGGTCAGTGCAACCTTGGCCAGACCGACCGGAGCCGCGAGGGCCAGCGTGCGAGCAAGGTCCAGCGTCACGTAGCGCGGTGAGGGTGGAAAGAAGTTGAGGCCGAAATACGCGGCCCCTGCAGCGGCGACAGCCTGAACCTCCGCCACGGTCCTGAGGCCGCAGATCTTGACGCGCACCGGGTCCATCGTCAGGCCTTGGGTTTTTCCAGCAAGGCCAGCACGTCGTCGTCGGGCAACGAAGTTTGGTCCTTCAGCGTCGCCAGTTCACGCTCCAGCTTGGTAACCTGGCGGGTTTTGGTGCTGGCGACCCGGCGATGCTTGTATTCGCGCAGCCATTCCCAGACGAAACCAACCAGCAGACCGATGACGATCCCGCCGAACAGGACGACGAACACCGGCACATCCACCGTCCAGTCCATCCGCAACAGTGCAGCGACATCGACGGGCAGCAGATGCACTGTGACCAGTTCACGGTTGGCCGAGGCGACCAGCAAAAGGAAGACAGCCACAACGAGGAGAAACAGATAGCGGAACACGCGGGTCATTTTGGGCGGGCCTTGGTTCAGGAGACACGCCCTTTATCAGGGTTGCGGACCGCGGGCGCAAGCACCCAGCTATTCGTTCAGCCGATCCCGCAGCAACTTGCCTGTCTTGAAGAAGGGGACTTTCTTGTCATCGACCTGAACCGCTTCACCCGTCCGGGGGTTACGTCCGATGCGCGCGTCACGCGCCTTGACCGAAAACGCGCCAAAGCCACGCAATTCGACACGGTCACCTTTGGCAAGCGCCTCGATGATTTCTTCGAACACGGTGTTGACGATTTTTTCGACGTGGCGCTGCGTCAGGTGCGGATTTTCGTCCGCAATCTTCTGGATAAGTTCCGAACGGATCATCCGAGCTGTCTCCCCCTTGCGGTGCGTCGGCCCTGTACCGGTCCGTTCGATCACCACACTGTGTTGCTTGTCGGACTATAGGGAAAATTCTGCCCCGCACAAATGGAATTAATCTGCAAAAACAGCCGCAAACGGCTTCCGTGCGGCCTGCGGTCCCACGGCAAAGCCAAACAGGGACCGTGATCGCGGGTTGGACCCCATGACATCCGGGCCAGACATGGTGGGGGCGAATCATTAACGGCATGTATTTTCGCCCCCGGACCGTGGGGCAGCGTCGTCCCGCAACGAAAAACCCCGCCGCACTGCGACGGGGTTTCCGATTGGATCAGCAAAGCCGAGGCTTACTTGCCGCCCTTCAGTGCTGCACCGAGGATGTCGCCCAACGAGGCGCCAGAGTCGGACGAGCCATATTGTTCGACAGCTTCTTTCTCTTCGGCGATCTCGCGCGCCTTGATCGACAGACCCAGCTTGCGGGTCTTGGGGTCGATGTTGGTGACGCGGACGTCGATCTTGTCGCCGACCTGGAAGCGCTCGGGGCGTTGGTCAGCCCGATCACGCGACAGGTCAGAGCGGCGGATGAACGACTTGGTGCCGTTGTAATCCACTTCGATCCCGCCCTCTTCGATGGCCGAGACTTCCACGGTGATGATGCCGCCACGCTTCACGCCATCAACGGCGTCGGTGAAGGTGTCATCGCCAAGCGCCTTGACGGACAGCGAAATCCGCTCTTTCTCGACATCGACTTCGGTGACGGCGGCCTTGACCAGATCACCCTTGCGGTAGTTCTGGATGGCGTCTTCGCCGCGTTGATCCCACGACAGGTCAGACAGGTGGACCATGCCGTCGATGTCATTGTCGAGGCCGACGAACAGACCGAATTCGGTGATGTTCTTGACTTCGCCTTCGA
>JBDTQR010000020.1:0-31269 GCA_039932095.1 bacterium
CAACCCGCCCTGCGCTTCGACGACGCCTCCCCCGCCTACGAACTGCCGCCGCTCGCCCTGCTGTCCAATCCCTCCACCATCCAACGCCACACCCTCAGCCATGAGGCATTGGAGGAAAACGCCCGGATGCTGGAATCAGTGCTCGACGATTACGGCGTCAAAGGTGAAATCACCTCCGTCCGCCCCGGTCCCGTCGTCACCATGTACGAGCTGGAACCCGCCCCCGGCCTGAAAGCCTCCCGCGTCATCGGTCTAAGCGACGACATCGCCCGCTCGATGTCCGCCCTCTCCGCCCGGGTCTCCACCGTCCCCGGCCGTACCGTCATCGGCATCGAACTGCCCAACGCCATCCGCGAAAAGGTCGTCCTGCGCGAAATTCTCGCCGCCCGCGACTTCGGCGATTCGTCGATGCGCCTGCCCCTCGCCCTCGGCAAGGACATCGGCGGTGAACCGATCATCGCCAACCTCGCCAAGATGCCCCACCTCCTGATCGCCGGCACCACCGGCTCCGGCAAATCCGTCGCCATCAACACCATGATCCTGTCGCTGCTCTACAAACTGACGCCGGAAGAGTGCCGCCTGATCATGATCGACCCCAAGATGCTCGAACTTTCGGTCTATGACGGCATTCCCCACCTCCTGTCCCCCGTCGTCACCGACCCCAAAAAGGCCGTCGTCGCGCTGAAATGGGTGGTCTCCGAAATGGAGGACCGCTACCGCAAGATGTCCAAGATGGGTGTGCGCAACATCGAAGGCTACAACGGCCGCGTCCGCGAGGCACTTGCGAAGAATGAGATGTTCAAACGCACCATCCAGACCGGCTTTGACGACGACACCGGCGAGCCGGTCTTTGAAACCGACGAATTCCAGCCCGTCACCCTGCCCTATATCGTGGTGGTGGTCGACGAAATGGCCGACCTGATGATGGTCGCCGGCAAGGAGATCGAGGCCTGCATCCAGCGCCTCGCCCAGATGGCCCGCGCCTCCGGCATCCACCTGATCATGGCCACCCAACGCCCCTCGGTCGACGTGATCACCGGCACCATCAAAGCCAACTTCCCGACCCGGATCTCCTTCCAGGTCACGTCGCGGATCGACAGCCGCACCATCCTCGGCGAACAGGGCGCCGAACAGCTTCTGGGCATGGGCGACATGCTCTACATGGCCGGCGGCGGCAAGGTCAGCCGGATCCACGGGCCCTTCGTGTCCGATGAAGAGGTCGAGGAAATCGTCACCCACCTGAAATCCTACGGCCCCCCGGTCTACATGTCCGGCGTCGTCGAAGGCCCCGATGATGAACGCGAAGCCGACATCGACGCCGTCCTCGGCCTCGGCTCCGACGGTCTGGACGACAGCCTCTACGACCAGGCCGTCGCCATCGTCGCCAAAGACCGCAAATGCTCCACCTCCTACATCCAGCGCAAACTCGGCATCGGCTACAACAAGGCCGCCAAACTGGTGGAGCAGATGGAAGAACACTCCGTCGTCACCCCCGCCAACCATGTAGGCAAGCGCGAGATCTTGATCGAGGAGCGGTGAGGGGGGATTAATCGGCATTTGTTCAGGGCGAGCACTCGCCCTGACTGGTCGAAATGATTATCCTGCCGCCAAACCCGGAGGCCGCCATGTCCCAGCCCAACCCCGCCGTCGATCCCTATTTCGCCAAGGACCGCGCCTGGAAGCCCGAGCAGATCAAACTCCGCGCCCTCTGTCTCGCGTCCGGTCTGGTGGAGGAGTTGAAGTGGTATCACCCCTGCTACACCCTTGACGGCACCAACGTCTGCCTGATCCACGCCTTCAAGGACTACTGTGCCATTCTGTTTCACAAGGGCGTTTTGATCGATGACCCGGAAAACATCCTGATTCAGCAGACCGAAAACGTGCAGGCCGGCCGCCAGCTCCGCTTCACCTCTCTCGCTCAGATAGAGCAGATGGAGCCCACCATCGCCGCTTATATCGATGCGGCCATCGCGGTGGAAAAGTCGGGCGCCAAGGTACCGATGAAAGAGACCAAGGATTTCGACATGCCGGAAGAGCTGGTCAACCGTCTCGACGCCGACCCCGAGTTCGCCGCCGCCTTCCACGCCCTGACCCCCGGTCGACAAAAAGGCTATATCCTGAACTTCTCCGCCGCCAAACAGGCCAAGACCCGCGAGGCCCGGATTGAAAAGGCCGTTCCGCGCATCATGGCTGGCAAGGGCCTGGACGACAGGTAGGGCGGAATTTCCAACGACGCCCCGCCGCCCCGGACCTGATCCGGGGCCTCGAGTTTCCTGGCCCGCCAGCTGCCAACCCGTCACGCCGCAGTTAGAATGCGGTGAACGCAAGATCATGAGCCATTGATGTAAAACTCAATAGTATCTTGTCCAGATCTGGACGCTTTCCAGACCCGTCGCTATTTCGTCACGCAAACCATGAAAAACCCATCCATCCCGCCCAGATCGGCCCAATAATCCGGCCTCAGCCGCAGCCCGCCCTCCGCCCCGAACCACGCCTCCGGAACCCCCGGGATCAAGGTCCGCACAACCCGCAAATCCGGGTGGCGGGCCAGAGCCGCCGAAAGCTGCCACTCCCCCTCCTCCACCAGCAGCGAGCAGGTGCAATAGACCAGCCGCCCCCCCGGCCGGACCATGCCAAGCGCCCGGTCGAACAGCGCGGCCTGCAGGGGTACCAAGGCCGCGATCTCCGATCCATCCTTGATGTATTGCAGGTCAGGGTGCCGCCTTATCGTCCCGGTCGCCGAACAGGGCGCATCCAGCAGCACCGCGTCGAACAGGACCTCCGGCTGCCAATGCAAGGCATCGGCAACGACCAGCTCCGCCAAGAGCCCGGTCCGCGTCAGGTTCTCGCGGACCCTCGCCATCCGCGGCCCCGAAATATCCAGCGCCGTCACCTGCGCCCCACGGGCCGCAAGCTGCATCGTCTTGCCCCCTGGCGCCGCACAAAGGTCCAGCACCCGCAACCCGCTGACATCGCCCAGCATCGGCACGGCCAGAGCCGCCGCCGCATCCTGCACCCACCAGCTCCCCTCGGCATAGCCCGCCAAGGTCGAGACCTGCCCCGCGTCCTTCACCCGCAACGACCCGGTCGGCAGCGCCAGACCTTCAGGCCGCAGCGCGCCGTTCAGCGTAAGGTCCAGCGGTGGCGCCGTGGCCTGTACCGCCTCGATCGCCGCAACTGCATCCCTGCCGTAGGCATGGACCATCGGTTGCCGCAACCAGCGGGGCATCTTCTGCTCCGGGCCAACCAAAGTCACCCCACTCGGCACCTTGCGCAGCACCGCGTTGATCATCCCCGCAGCACCCGAGGTCGCCTTGCTGCGCCGCGACAGTTCGACGGCAGAGTTCACCACCCCATGCGCCGCCGCCCCGCCCTGCAATTCGGTGACGGCGAGCCTCAGGATGTTCAGCGCGTCCAGCGCGGGCTCCCGTTTCAAGAAAGTCTGCAACAACCGGTCAATCGGCTCGATCTGCCGCAAAGTCTCGGTCGCAAGGCGGAGTGCCCGGGCTCGGTCAGAGGCCGGTAATTTGGCCAGGACCGAGCCCTCCGCCAGATCCGAAAGGGGCAACCGATCGCCCAGTACCCCCATGAGCAGCGCCAAAGCCGCCTGCCGCGCCGCCAATCCCTCTGCCATCCTGCACCCTTGCTGCTGATGCCCACGCGCTTATATGAAGAGGGGACGATTGCCAAGGAAGCAGCCATGACCGATTCAGCAAGCGCCGCCACCGCCCTGCCACCTGCGGCCCAGCGCGCCCTCGCGGAGGCGGAAGCCCGGCGCAACGCGGTCAAACCGATCGACCTGCCGCCGGAACTTGGTGGCCGCAAGGGCCCGGAACCAGTGCGCTACGGCGACTGGGAAAAGAAGGGTCTGGCGGTCGATTTCTGACCCATCGGGGCCGCGGCTGTCTGACCCGCTGTCTGGCCCGCTGCCCGGCGGCTAGAGCCCCAGCACATCCATCATGTCATAACGCCCGGGTTTCTGCCCCTGCCCCCAGATTGCAGCCTTCAGCGCGCCACGGGCAAAAATCGCGCGGTCGGTCGCCAGATGCCGCAGAACAATGCGTTCGCCATCGGCGGCAAAGATCACGTCATGCTCGCCCACCACGTCGCCGCCGCGAATGGCGGAAAAACCGATCGTGCCCCGCGCGCGAGCGCCGGTGACACCGTCGCGGCCCGAGACCCGGGCGTCTTGCAGACGCAGGTTTCGCCCGGAGGCGGCGGCCTCGCCCAGCATCAAGGCGGTGCCGGACGGGGCGTCGACCTTCATCCGGTGATGCGCCTCCACGATTTCGATGTCCCAGTCGGCGTCCAACGCTTCGGCCACCTTCTGGGTCAGGCGGGTCAGCAGATTGACACCAAGGCTCATGTTCCCGGCCTGAATGATCACCGCGTGATGGGCGGCGAGGTCGAGTTTGCGGTGATGTTCGGCCTCCAGTCCGGTGGTGCCGACAACATGGACGGCCCGCGCCTGCGCCGCGAGAGCGGCAAATTCCACCGATGCGGCCGGGGCGGTGAAATCAACCACGGCCTGCGCGCGTGCGAACGCCTCCAGCGGGTCATCGGTCACCAGAACGCCCAGCGGCGCGCCGCCCATCGCCTCGCCAATATCGCGGCCGATCCAGGAATGGCCCGACCGCTCCACACAACCGACCAGCCGGGCCTGATCCGACGCGCCAATCAGCTTGACCAGCATCTGCCCCATTCGGCCAGAGGCCCCTGTGACGACGATTCCGGGCGTTTGGGTCATGCTGTCCTCCTGCGTTGCAACGGCTTTACCGCCTTCCGCGCCGGGCGAAAAGCCCGCCGTTGCAGGCGGCCGGAATTCGGCTTAAAGGGACGCCATGGCAAAACACTCTTCCCCCCAAGGTCCGCGTCAGCGCCCGCTTCGTGTTGGCGAGATGATCCGCCGCATCCTGTCAGAGCTTCTGATGCAGGGCGCGATCCATGACCCGGCCCTGTCCTCGATGTCGATCACCATTGGTGAGGTGGCGATGTCGTCTGACCTCAAGGTCGCCACGGTCTATGTGATGCCGCTGCTCGGCGGGGCATCGGTGCAAGAGGCAGTCGCCGCCCTGTCAAGAAACGCCTGGGACCTGCGCAAACGCGTCTCGGCCGAACTGTCGCTGCGCAATGCTCCCGAACTGCGGTTCCGCGCGGATGAGACCTTTGACCGGATGGACGCCGCCCGCAAGCTGTTTGCCGATCCGGTGGTGCAACGCGACATCGCGGCCAAGGATGAGCCTGAGGCCGAATAATGCGCGCATTGCTGGCCCTTCTGGCGCTGTTGGCCGCCCCCGCGGCCCATGCTGCCTGCCGCGACGTGACGTTCGAGGCGCTGCCCTACACGGTGTGCGAGGCCCACGCCGGCGAGGATCTGCGGCTGTTCCTCAGCGGCCCGAACGGCACTTACGGCGGGTTCACGGCACTGAACAACGATCTTGCCCGCCGTGGCGATACCCTGGCCTTTGCAATGAATGCGGGCATGTTTCAGCCCGATCTCACGCCGGTCGGGCTTTACATCGAAGGCAACCGGCAGATGCAATCCATTGTGACCTCAGACGGGCCGGGGAATTTTGGCCTGCTGCCGAATGGCGTGTTCTGCATCGGCAAGCGGTTTTCGGTCATCGAAAGCCGCAAGTTCGCCAAGTCGCCCCCCGCTTGCAAATACGCCACCCAGTCTGGGCCGATGCTGGTAATTGCGGGCAAGCTGCATCCGTTGTTCAAGAAATCATCCAATTCCCAGCACGTCCGCAACGGTGTGGGCGTCAGCGCCGATGGCAAGACCGCCTATTTCGCAATCTCCAACCAGGCGGTGAATTTCGACAGCTTTGCCCGGCTGTTCCGCGACCTGCTGCACAGCCCCAACGCGCTGTATTTCGACGGATCCGTGTCGCGGCTCTACGCGGCCGATCTCGGTCGCAGCGGCGCCGGGTTCAGCATCGGGCCAATGGTCGGGCTGGTTTTGCCCAAAGGCGGCAACTGATGGGACGCACGCGCAAGGGTCGGGTCGTATCGGGCTGGCTGGTGGTCGACAAACCGGCTGGCGTGACCTCGACCACAGTGGTCAACAAGGTGAAATGGGCGTTTTCGGCGCAAAAGGCCGGTCATGCAGGCACGCTTGACCCCGCCGCGACAGGTGTCCTGGCCGTCGCTCTGGGTGAGGCGACCAAGACGGTGTCGCTGATCACCGACGCCCTGAAATGCTACCGCTTTGTCGTGACCCTTGGCGCCGCGACGACCACGGATGACGCCGAGGGCCCTGTGCTTGCAACCTCTGCCCTCCGGCCGACCGATGCCGAGATCCGCGCCGCCCTGCCGCGGTTTCGCGGCGATATCCAGCAGGTTCCGCCGCAATTTTCCGCCGTCAAGGTCGACGGCGAACGCGCCTATGATCTGGCGCGTGGCGGCGAGCAGATGGACCTCGCCGCCCGCCCGCTATGGGTCGAGCGGCTGGATTTCATCGCGCGCCCCGACGCCGACCATATCGAACTGGAAATGGTCTGCGGCAAGGGCGGCTATGTCCGCGCCATCGCGCGCGATCTCGGTCAGGTTCTGGGCTGCCTCGGTCATGTCGCGTGGTTGCGCCGCGAATGGTCCGGGCCGTTCAACGCGGCTGACGGGATTTCGCTGGCCGAGATCGACCGGCTTGCCAAGACCGATGACCTAGACGCCTGGCTGAAGCCGCTGGAACTCGGCCTCGCCGACTTGCCCGAGATGGCCGCAACCGCAGAGGGTGCCGTCCGCCTCAGCCATGGCAATCCCGGCACCGTGATCGGCCCCGCCCTGCCCTACGGCACCGAGGCCTGGGCCTCCTATCAAGGCCGCGCCGTCGCGGTGGGCACCTACCGCGGTGGCGAATTGCATCCCAACCGGGTTTTCAACTGACCCCATCGGGCCTTGGTCACAGGTGAATGCCTTGCTATTTCATCTGTCCCTAAATATCCCCGCCGGAGGCTCCGACCGCACCACAAGGACAGGTTCCCCAATGCTCATCCGCCAGCACCAAAAGGGCGACGCGGCCAGCGAGGCGGTCTATTCGCCCGACAGCCGCTACCGCTATGCCCTGACCCGGGTCTGGGCAGCCGGGCCGCGCGTGCTGTTCGTGATGCTGAACCCCTCGACCGCCACCGAGGTGCAGAATGACCCCACCGTCGAACGCTGCGAGCGGCGGGCGCGGGCCCTCGGTTACGGCAGTTTCGCGGTTGCCAATATCTTCGCCTTCCGCGCCACCGATCCCAGGGTGATGCGGGCAGAGCCAGACCCGGTAGGGCCCGAAAATGACCGGACAATCCTGAACCTGGCAGGTCAGGCCGACCGGATCATCTGCGCCTGGGGCAGTCACGGCAGCCATCTCGACCGTGGCCAGGTCATGGAAAAGTTGCTGCGCGCCACCGACCGCGAATTGTTTCACCTTGGCCTGACCCAGGCCGGACAGCCCAGGCATCCGCTCTATATCAGCTACAGCCAGCAGCCGGCACTCTGGTCCTAGGTTGCCCGCAAGGTCACGTCGCTGGGCTGCAGACCGGCACCACCCAGAACATGGGCAACCGGAACCCCGTCCAGCAGCACCATTGCGTCCGGCGATTCGGGGTCCGACGTCACGCTCACCTCGGGCATGCCATGCAGACTGGGATCATAAAGCAGGATCAGTTCGTCGTCTTGCCGGTTGAAGTCGGCGATCTGGGCCACCGGATCGCCGGCCGTGATGTCCTGCAGCATGAACTGGTCGGCGCCATCGCCACCGTTGGCATAGTCCCCGGCCCCGGCATGCAGCACGTCATTGCCGGCCCCGCCATTCAGGAAATCTACCGCGTTGTCCGACCCCTGGTCCCAACCTTGCCACAGCGTGTCATTGCCAGCGTTGCCGTCCAGCGTGTCCGAACCTTTGCCGCCACGCAGCCCGTCATTGCCATCACCACCTTGCAGTGCATCAGTCCCGCTGCCACCACGCAACCAATCTTCACCTGCGCCACCCATCAGACTGTCGTCGCCGCGCTCTCCTGACAGATGGTCACGGCCATCGCCGCCGGACAGCGTGTCATGGCTCGCGCCGCCGTCCAGCCTGTCATGACCGGCCTCACCTTGCAGGTCGTCCGCACCCGGACCCCCGGCAATAGTGTCCGCGCCATCCTCGCCATGGATCCAGTCGCGGCCGCCCCCACCGTCGATGAGATCGTCACCGCCCCGACCGCCCAGCAGGTCGTTCCCGTCATGGCCGGCGATGGCATCGTTGCCGTCATGCCCGCTCAGAATGTCATTGCCGCCGGCACCGTCCAGCGTTTCATCCGCGTCCGCGCTATCCGGCAGATCGTCAGAGGTCGGCAGCCCGGCGGACGGGCTGTTTTCGGCGTTCGGGTCGTCAAGCAATGAGCCGGTGCCGGTTTCGGATCCGTCATCGGCCTGATGCAGTTCGGTTGCATCTGCCCCGGCCGACTCGTCGTTCGGGGCGTCGTCATGGGTTGGCGCCACCAGAGCATCGACGATGAACCCGGCCAGCAACGCTCCCATCAACCCCAAAAGACCAAACATTCCGATTTCTCCACGACGTCCACATGCCAGTTTGGTTAACTTTTGTTAACGACAAGCTATTGGTTCATAAGGCTATTTCTGCAATCAGCCTGCCAGAGATTCGGCAAGACTTCCACAACCGCAGCAGGTCAAAGACCGGAAATCCCAAAACAGGGTTAAGACCCTCTTACCCGACCACTGTGATCTTCCGGTCCAAAATCCGGGCTTCCCTTTCCGGCCGGCATCCCCTATACGCGCGCATCCGCAGCATTTGCGGAGCCAAGGGCCTTGCTGGACGACATCCCGGCCTGCGCCGTCACACCAACGCTTAGGAGAAGCCGATGTCGATTACCGTTGAACTGAAAGCCCAGCTGATCAAGGACTACGCAACCAAGGAAGGCGACACCGGTTCGCCCGAAGTTCAGGTTGCCATCCTGTCGTCGCGCATCGCCACGCTGACCGAGCATTTCAAAAGCCACAAGAAGGATAACCATTCCCGCCGTGGTCTGTTGATGATGGTCGCGCAGCGCCGCAAACTCCTCGACTATGTCAAGTCCAAGGACGATGCCCGTTACAACACGCTGATCACCCGTCTGGGTCTGCGCCGCTGAATTCCTTCCTTCGGGAAGCCTGACGCCCGTAGCGCAAGCTGCGGGCGTTTTGTTTTTGCATTCCGGCACCGGGGGGGCGGGGGGACAACGGCAGTTGGTGTGGGTCTCAAATCTTGCGGGTTGCAAGATAAGGCAAGGCGAACATATAGGCCCCGGTCACCGCCATGACGAACAGCGGCAACAGCGGCACCAGAAAGACCCATTGTGCGACCTGCACGCCGAATCCCTGGACGGCAAAGAGCGCAATTACCAGCAATAGAAATGCAATTGACACCCAGCGGTGGGTTTGTCGGATCCATTTGCTCATCATGTTTTCCTTTCTGGGTTTGGACATCGGGACGACGGCCCGTGCCAATCAATAACCCTTCAGTTATTGTTTTGTCAATTCCCCGCCGACCGTCCACCGGGCCTGTGCCTGCCAAAGACCTACCCGCCGCATCCCGGCAATAGCGGAACCGATTGGACGGCCAAAGGGTTGATGCTGCAGCCCTGCCCTTCAAACTCGGAGAGAAGTCATGAGCAGTTACAGCCGGTTCCTCACAATGATCGCCACCTCGACAGTCGCGATGTTCGGGCTCATGTATCTGAATACCTATGCCCTGGATCACGTGTTCTTCAGCCAGACCCGGATGTGGATGGCGCTTTACATGGGGGCTGTCATGGCGGTCATCATGCTTGCCTTCATGTTGGGCATGTACCGCGACAAGTCGAAAAATATCGCGATTTTCGCTGGCAGCATCGTGGTGTTCGCCGTGTCCCTCTTTTTGGTCCGCAGTCAGAGCACGGTCGATGACCTGGCTTGGATGCGCGCCATGATCCCGCACCATTCGATTGCGATCCTGACAAGCGAACGCGCTCATCTCAGCGACCCCCGCGTGCAGGCTCTGGCACAAGGCATCATCGATACACAAAAGCGCGAAATCGCCGAAATGAAAGCCCTGATTGTCGATCTGCAGGGCGGCCCAGCGGCAACACCGGCGATTGACGGGAAATAGGGGCGATCCGCTGTGACGCGAAACCCGAAAGCCGCCACCCCTTTCCAACAGTCAGCTTTTCCTGTATGGCCCCGGCCATCTGCGACGTGAGGCCCGCCCCCGGCCGCATGCAAAGGATAGGGGGCGGCGGCAATGGGGCCGCCAGATAAGGGGAACCCGGAACGCCGGGCTGACCCCAGAGGAAAAGACATATGTTCAATGTGACCAAGAAATCAATCCAGTGGGGCACCGAAACGCTCTCGCTGGAATCGGGGAAAGTTGCCCGTCAGGCCGATGGCTCCGTCATCGCCACGCTGGGCGAAACGCAAGTCATGGCCAACGTGACCTACGCACGCGCGCCGAAGCCCGGGCAGGACTTCTTCCCGCTGACCGTGCATTATCAGGAAAAATACTATGCTGCCGGCAAGATCCCCGGTGGCTTTTTCAAGCGTGAAGCCCGCCCGTCCGAGAAAGAGACGCTGACATCGCGTCTCATCGACCGTCCCTGCCGCCCGCTGTTCGTCGAAGGCTTCAAGAACGAAGTCCTGGTGATGGCCACCGTGCTGTCCTGCGATCTGGTGAACGACCCCGATGTTGTCGCGATGATCGCCGTTTCGGCCGCGCTGACGATCTCCGGCGTGCCGTTCATGGGCCCGATCGGCGCGGCCCGCGTCGGCTTCTCCAACGGCGCTTACACGCTGAACCCGCCGATGGACGACATGACCCACCTGCGCGGCAACCCCGAGCAGCGCCTTGACCTCGTCATCGCCGGCACCAAGGACGCCGTGATGATGGTGGAATCGGAAGCCTATGAACTGACCGAGGACGAAATGCTCGGTGCCGTGAAATTCGGCCATGCCCAGATGCAGCCGGTCATCGACCTGATCATCGGCTTTGCCGAGCATTGTGCCAAAGAGCCGATGGACTTCACCCCGCCGGACTATTCCGCCCTCTATGCCAAGGTCAAGACCGCTGGCGAAACCCAGATGCGCGCCGCCTTCGCGATCCGTGACAAGCAGGAGCGTACCAACGCGATCTCTGCCGCCTCGTCCGCCATCAAGGCCGCGCTGTCGGAAGAAGACCTCGCCGACGCCAACCTGGGCTCGGCGATCAAGAAGCTGGAAAGCTCGATCCTGCGTGGCGACATCATCTCGGGCGGTGCCCGGATTGATGGCCGTGACAACAAGACCGTGCGCCCGATCGTAGCCGAAACCGGTATCCTGCCGCGCACCCATGGCTCTGCCCTGTTCACCCGTGGCGAAACCCAGGGTCTGGTCGTGACGACCCTCGGCACCGGCGAAGATGAACAGATCATCGACGCGCTGAACGGCAACCGCCGCTCCAACTTCCTGCTGCACTACAACTTCCCGCCCTATTCGGTTGGTGAAGTGGGCCGTGTCGGCTCACCCGGCCGCCGCGAAATCGGCCATGGCAAACTGGCCTGGCGCGCGCTGCAGGCCGTGTTGCCGGCCCCGACCGACTTCCCCTACACCATCCGGGTCGTCAGCGAGATCACCGAATCCAACGGCTCGTCGTCGATGGCCTCGGTCTGCGGTGGTTCGCTCTCGATGATGGACGCGGGCGTGCCGCTGAAGTCTCCGGTTGCCGGTGTGGCGATGGGTCTGATCCTGGAAGACGATGGCCGCTGGGCCGTGCTGACCGACATCCTCGGCGACGAGGATCACTTGGGCGACATGGACTTCAAGGTCGCCGGCACCGAGAACGGCATCACCACCATGCAGATGGACATCAAGGTTGCCGGGATCACCCCGGAAATCATGGCCCAGGCTTTGGCGCAGGCCAAGGACGGTCGTCTGCACATTCTGGGTGAGATGAACAAGGCGCTGTCCGCCCCGCAAGGCTTCAGCGAATATGCGCCGAAGATCGAGACGCTCTCGATCCCGACCGACAAGATCCGCGAAGTCATTGGCTCCGGCGGCAAGGTCATCCGCGAAATCGTCGAGGTTTCCGGTGCCAAGGTCGACATCAACGACGACGGCGTGATCAAGATTGCCTCCAACGACGCGGCAGCAATCAAGAAGGCCTATGACATGATCTGGTCCATCGTGGCCGAGCCGGAAGAAGGCAAGATCTACACCGGCAAGGTCGTCAAACTGGTCGACTTCGGGGCTTTCGTGAACTTCTTCGGCAAGCGTGACGGTCTGGTCCACGTATCCCAGATCGCCAACAAGCGCCTGAACCACCCGAATGAGGCGTTGAAGGAAGGTCAGGAAGTCAAAGTCAAACTGCTGGGCTTTGACGACCGCGGCAAGGTCCGCCTCGGCATGAAGATGGTCGATCAGGAAACTGGTCTGGAAATCGCCGAAAAGGCCGAAAAGGCCGAAGCCGAGGCGTAAGCCCGGCCCATGTCACTCAAAAGGCCCCGGAAATTCCGGGGCCTTTTGCATTCAGTCCGGCGTCAGAACCTCGGTCCCGACTGCCCCGACACCGGCGACGGTCCACGTCCCATCAAGCGTGCCATCCGGCTTGATCAGATAGATCACCAATCCCACCTTGCCGTTCAGCTCATATCCAGCGGTGAACGCATTGCTGTCGCGCATGCAGATCCCCTCCGACGTGCTGCCACCGGTGTACCATGTGATTTCGCAGGTAAACTTGCTGGTCGCCGTAATCTGCGCTTCACCCCGATAGGGCGAGCCGTCCAGATTGGTCCCATTCACCAGATAATGCCCGCCGATATCCTGAGCAGCGGCACCCTGGGCCACCAACACCAGCATAGCGCTCAACAGCACGGTCTTCATTTTTCGCCTCCTCCATGGCCAATGCCGGATGCTAGACCAGATCGCGCGCCCGGCAAAACTGCATTTTCAGCAAACCATGCGCCCACCTAGTCCGCAGCGCCGCGCCCCATCCGATGTAACGTCAGGCGCGGTTCATCAGCCAGACGCGCCGTGATCCACTTCTCCTCTTCCGCGTAGTTATGCGGCGTGGATTCGATGGTGTGATCGCCCGAAAGTGAGCGCGAGGCATAGAAATCAAAGCCATACAGGTCGACCGACCGCGCCGGACTGCGCAACAGCAACTCGACCGCCATGATCCCGGTCGATGCCCGCGCCGACAGATCGCCCGACAGCTCATTCCGCCGTACCTGATCATAGACGAACAGCCGACCAGAGGTCATCAGCCGGTAGGGTATCTTGTAGACCTTGCGGCCAAGCCACAGCACCGTCGAGGTCTGGTCATTTGGCGACTTGTCGGCAAGCGCACTCCAGTCCAGCTTGAACCCCGTCGCGTCGGTGCCGAAGCCGGGGGCCTTGTTGATGCGGATCACGATGTCATGGGCATCGATGGACCCGCCTTGCCGGGTCTCCAGCAGCGCCCTTGCATTGCCCACCAGGGCGACGGTCTTGCCGTCCAGCCGACGGAACACCTCGACCTCGGTCAGACTGTGCTGCACGATCCAGTCGCGTCCCTTGCCATCGGGATCGCGCGTCGCAAAGAAATGGCGGAACCGGTCGAACAGATACATTGGTCGCCTCAGGATGTCATTTCGCCGTCGCAATCGCATCGAACGCAGCGGCACTGGCCGCAGTGGAGCGTTCGACATAGTCGCGCATCGCGGCCATTTCCGCCGCAGAATAGGACCAGTCGCGCGCCAGCAGTCCGGGCTCGATCTGGTCAATGCCAATGATCCGGTCCTGCGACAAACCACAGTCCCCAATCATCGCCTCGATCTTCCATGAATTTGACGTCAGGGTCACAAAGGGTGTCTGGGTGGCGACGGAAAAGCACGCGCCATGAAAGCGCCCGGTCACATGCAGCTTGGCCTGACCCAGAACCTGTCCATAGGCCGCCTGATCCGGCAACAGCCGAAACCCCGGATAGCGCAGGGTCCAGAAGGTCTCGGTGATCCAGTTCTCCGCCCGGCGCAGCGACGCTGACAGACCCTTGCGGTCGCGCACGCTTTTCAGATCGCGGACAATCGGCACCAGCGTCGCACCCTCGACCTTGCGGCTAAGCGCGGCCAGCTTTCGGGTCACCTTCTTCTTGACGCTGTCGCCGAGGACGACGCCCTGCCGTTCGGCGGCTCCGCCAATGAAACCGTCACACAGCGTCAGATCGGCGAAATGACCGACCTCTCGCCCGACCGCCGCAGACATCGCCCGCGCGCTGCGGCTGTCACGGGCCCAGATGCCATTGAAACTGCGCAGGGCCGCGTCCCAATGGGCCGGGTTTTCCTGATAGAGCGCGTTGATCAGATAAAGCGGCTTGCCTGCCCGTGCCGGATGGTCGGCCAGCTTGATCAGCGCCTCCCCCTGCCGTGCGCCGTGGTGCAGCGTGCCCTCTCCATTGATCACAAGGATATCGGCCTCCGCGATCTTGCCCAGCAGGGCGGCATCCTCCCACCACGCGTGGCGCACCGGGCTTTGCGCGATGACCTGCACCCCCCGCCGGGCCAAATTGCCATCCAGCAGATCCATGACCCGATCACAGCCGAAATGGCCATGAATACGGGTGTCGTTGAAAACAACGGCTTTCGTCATCGCGCATTCCACGTCATTGGACCGAAGCTATCGCTATTGGACTTGCCCGATCAATGCAAGGGATGGGCACAGGGCGGCAGGTGCCTCCCTGTGATCCGAAACCCGCAGAGGCACCGCTATTTCGGGGCCTTGGCAAACCGCAGATAGGGCAGCTTGATGTCCAACGTGCCAAACTTCTCGGTGGCCTGCTCGTTGTTCAGCGCCAGGGCCACGATCACGTCCTGACCGACTTGCCAGTTGGCGGGGGTCGCGAGCGGCTTGCCGTCCGTCATCTGCACCGCGTCAAGCGCCCGCATTATCTCGGCAAAGTTGCGGCCCACCGACATCGGATAGGTCATGGTCAGCTTCACCTTCTTGTCCGGCCCGATGATATAGACGGTGCGGACCGTGGCCGAATGGGCAGGGGTGCGACCATCGGTCGGCAGATAGAACTCGGCCGGAAGCATGTCGTAGGCCTTGGCCACGGTCAGCGAGGTGTCGTCGATGATCGGGAAGTCGGCCGGAGCACCGCCAAACGCCTCGATGTCACGCTTCCACTTTTCATGGTCCTGCACCGAGTCGACCGAAACCCCGATCACCTTGGTGTTGCGCTTGGCAAATTCCGGCACCAGTTGCGCCACGGCGCCAAACTCGGTGGTGCAAACCGGGGTAAAGTCGCGCGGATGGCTGAAGATGATGCCATAGCTGCTGCCGAGCCAGTCGTGGAACTTGATTTCCCCCGCGGTGGAACTTGCGGTGAAGTCGGGTGCAATGTCGTTGATGCGTATGGACATGGGATCCTCTGACAGTTGGAAGTCTTCCCGTTACATAACCCAGTCGGAACGATATTTCACCTCCCCCCGTGACAATCCACCAAAGAAGAACCATGTGCCACCATCCCGAGCCCCGGCAGAACCCGGTTCCGCAGCCTGGCTAAACGCCGCCAGCCTTCCGCGCCAGAAACGCCAATGCCGAACGGTCCTCGACCTCGCCCGCCTCAATCGCCGCGACCTTGCGCATCACCCGGCGCAGATGGTCGGCATCGGGCGTGGTCAGGTTCGGCCCGCGCGCAATCTTGGCCCGCAATTCGGCATCCGACCGCGTGTAATAGTGGTTCAACTGGATGCGCCCCGCCGAATAGAACGCAGCCGCCTTCCGCCCCTTGGCCGTGAAACGCACCCCGGCGTCATTGCAGCTGTCATCTGACCCGTCAGTTTCAATGCTATGAACCTTGATCGCCGTCACATGGCAGGGGTCGACGATCATCTTGAAATTCATCAGCCCCGGCGCCTTGCTCATCGGCTCGGGATTGCGCCGCGTATAATTCGCCACCACCCCACCCTCCGGCGGCTCCATATGGCCCGAGCGGCCAAACATGTGCCACGGCAGGCTGATATTCCGGCACTGCTCCAGTTCTGCCAAAGCCTCATCCAGCCCCGCCCCCTTTGGCACCAGAAACTCGTCCGCATCCAGATAAGTCATCCAGCGCCACGCTCCGCCGAAATTCCGCGTCGCATGGCCATAGGCCAGCACCTGATTGTGGATCTCCCGCCCATCGCCGCGCAGCTTCTGGTTCCACGGGATCACCGTCAACGCGTCGCCCAGAAAACCCAGCGCGGCTATCGTTCCGTCCGTGCAGCCATTGTCATAGACGTAGAAATGGCGGACCCCGGCCAACGCATGAAACCGCGCCCATTCCGCGATATGCCGGGCCTCATTCCGCACGATCAGCACCAGCGCCAACCCCGCCCGCCCAGCCTCGGCAGGCGGCGGATCAAGGCTGATCCTGGTAATGCTCTGGCCGCGTTTCAGAAATCCGAACATGGTGCCGCTATAGCACCCCGCACCATCACCGAAAAGCCGCCGATAATTTGATCAAATTTTGTTACCGCCCTTGTCGCCCCGACCTCACAGTGCAAATCTCCCGGCAAAACAGGAGTCCCCCATGATCACCCGCCGCGCGTTCTACATCAACGGTCGCTGGACCGCCCCCGTCACCCCGCGCGATTGCCCGGTGATCGACCCGTCGACCGAAGAGCCCTGTGCCGTGATTTCGCTGGGGTCCGAGGCCGACACCAACGCCGCCGTCGCCGCCGCCAAGGCCGCCTTCCCACTGTGGGCCGCCACACCCCCTGCCGAACGTCGCGCCGCCGTTGCGCGCATTCTCGCTCAATATGAGGCGCGGGTGGAAGATCTCGCCGCAGCCATCTCGATGGAAATGGGTGCACCGATCGACATGGCCCGGTCGTCGCAAGCCCCGTGCCTGCCGTGGCACCTGACCAATTTCCTGACCGCGTTTGACCAGATCGACTGGATCAAACCCCTCGGCCCCCATGCCCCCACCACCCAGATCGCGCTGGAACCCATCGGCGTCGTCGGCCTGATCACCCCGTGGAACTGGCCGATGAACCAGATCGCGCTGAAGGTGATCCCGGCCATCCTCGCCGGCTGCACCTGCGTCCTGAAACCCTCCGAAGAATCCCCCCTCGACGCGATGATTTTCGCCGAGTTCTGCCATGACGCCGGCCTGCCCCCCGGCGTCTTCAACCTCGTCAACGGCGATGGCCCCGGTGTGGGGGCGCAACTCTCCGCCCACCCCGATGTCGAGATGATTTCTTTCACCGGCTCCACCCGCGCCGGTCGCGCCATCTCCATCGCCGCCGCCCAGACCCTGAAACGCGTCACGCTGGAGCTTGGCGGCAAGGGGGCCAACCTGATTTTCGCCGATGCCGATGCCAAGGCGGTCGAACGCGGCGTGCGTCACCTGATGAACAACTCGGGCCAGTCCTGCAACGCGCCCTCGCGGATGCTGGTGGAACGCAGCATTTACGAACAAACGGTCGCAAAAGCCGCCGAGGTCGCAAATTCCATCAAGGTCGGCTCGGCCCATGAGCCCGGCAAGCACATCGGTCCGGTGGTGAACAAGCGCCAGTGGGACCAGATCCAGGGCTACATCCAGAAAGGTATCGACGAAGGCGCCCGACTGGTCGCCGGTGGCCCCGGTCTGCCCGACGGTTTCAACCGTGGCTTCTACGTCCGCCCGACGGTCTTTGCCGACGTGACACCCAGCATGACCATCGCGCGAGAGGAAATCTTCGGCCCCGTCCTGTCAATCATCCCGTTCGACACCGAGGCCGACGCCATCACCATTGCCAACGACACGCCCTACGGCCTGACCAACTATGTCCAGACCCAAGATGGCCCGCGCCGCAACCGCCTGTCGCGCGCACTCCGCTCCGGCATGGTCGAGATGAACGGCGAGGCCCGTGGCGCAGGTGCCCCGTTCGGCGGCATGAAATCCTCCGGCCGCGCCCGCGAGGGTGGCATCTGGGGCATCGAGGAGTTTCTGGAGGTCAAGGCGATCTCCGGCTACGACATCGCCGCCGAATGAGGCTCGCCGTCGTCGCTGACATCCACGGCAACCTTGACGCGCTTCAGGCGGTCTTGCCGGACCTGCTCCGCCAGTCCCCCGATCTGGTGGTCAACCTCGGCGACTGCCTGTCTGGCCCGCTCTGGCCGTTGGAAACCGCCGACCTGCTGATCGACCTCAACTGGCTGACCATCCGTGGCAACCACGACCGCTGGCTGACCACCCCGCCCGATCCCATCGGCGCGTGGGAGGCCGAGGCGCTGCCCCGCCTGACCCCGGCCCATCACACCTGGCTCGCCGCCCTGCCCCCTACGGCGACCATCGACAACATCTTCCTCTGCCACGCCACGCCGCAAGACGACCTGACCTACTGGCTCGACGCGCCCCTGTCCACGGGTGAGATGGTGCGCGCCGATCTGACCCAGATCGCCGACCGCGCCGGTGATCTGCCGCAGTCCTTGCTGCTGTGCGGCCATACCCATATCGCCCGCGCCGTCCGGCTGCTGGACGGCCGTATGATCGTCAACCCCGGTTCCATCGGCTGCCCCGGCTATACTGACGACAGCCCATGGCCGCACCGCGCCTGCGCCGGTACCCCCTACGCCGCCTATGCGGTGCTGGACCGCACACCTCATGGCTGGGCCGTCGCCCATCGCCAGATTCCCTACGATACCACCCGTGCCGTGGCCCGCGCCCACGCCGATCCCGACTGGTCCGCAGCCCTGGCAACCGGCTGGATTCCGGCCCCACAAAGCTGGATTTCCATGTAGAGGCTTTGTGGTGGCATTGTAGGCCAGTTGTAGGTCGCTCATGTTTCGTTAATCTTTGCCGCAAATCCCACCAAGGCACCCCAAATGACCCAGCACCGCCACCTGACCTCGCCCCTGCAACTGCGCGGCCAGACCCTGCGCAACCGCATCGTCTTTGGCGCCCACACCGCCAATATGTCCGACCAGGGCATCCCCGGCCCCCGCGTCCACGGCTACCTGCTGGAACGTGCCCTGGGCGGGGCCGGAATGATCGTCTCCGAACCCGTCCCAGTCCACCGCAGCGGCGTCCTGACCCGGGGCAACTATCTGATTTCAGACGACATAATCCCACATTTCCGCAAGATCACCGATGCAGTCAAAGACGCCGGGGCGGTCATCCTGCAACAGCAATACCATGTCGGCGCCCATGGCGATTCAGACCTCTCCTTCGCCCCGCACTGGTCGCCCTCTGGCGGTCCATCCTACCACGACAGCGACGGCTCCCACGCGATGACCGAGACCGAGATCGAAGAGCTGCTCGCCGCCCATACAGCCGCCGCCATCCGGTCCAAAAAGTCAGGATTTCAAGGGGTTGAGGTCTGGGCCGCTTACCATTCCCTGCTCGACCAGTTCTGGACCCCATGGTCCAACAAGCGCACTGACCAGTGGGGCGGCAGCCTGGAAAACCGCACCCGCTTCTCCCGCACCCTGATCAACAGCATCCGCAAAGCCTGCGGCGAAGATTTCATCATCGGCCTCGCCATCTCCTACTCCACCGCCTATTCCGTCACGCTAAGCGCCGAGAATCTTTGTGAAATCGTGGCCCTGCACGACGCCACCGGCCAAGTCGACTACGTTACCTGCGGCTACGGCTCCTACCTCGACTTCGAAGGCATCATCCCCGCCTTCACCGAAGGGGAAAAGCTGACCACACCCCTGACTACCCAACTCAAGGCTTTGGTAAAGCACGCGAAAATCACCTCCGAGGCTGGCATCCGAACACCGGAAAATGCCGAAACCATCGTCGCCTCGGGTGAAGCCGACCTCGTCTCCATCGTACGCGGCCAAATCGCCGACCCCCACCTCGCCCGCAAAACCACCGAAGGCCGCACCGACGATATCCGTGGCTGCATCTCCTGCAACCAGATGTGCTGGGGCCGCCGCAGCCGCGACTACTGGATCTCCTGCCTGATCAACCCCTCAGCCGGCCGCGAATGGGAATGGGGCGGCGACCGATTCACACTAGCCGAGACGCCAAAAACCATCCTCGTCGTCGGCGCCGGCCCCGCCGGACTGGAAACCGCCCGCGCCGCCGCCGAGCGCGGCCACCGCATTGAAATCGTTGAGGCTTTGCCAGTGATCGGCGGCCAGTTCCGCCTTGCGGGCATGCAACCCCGCCGCGCCCAGATCCTCGATCTGATGAATTGGTACGAGGCCCAGTTCACGAAACTCGGCGTCACCCTTCGCCTCAACACCTATCTCGACGAGGCCGACATCGTCGCTCACCCCGCCGAAACCGTGATCCTCGCCACGGGCTCCCTGCCCGACGAAACCGGCTTCCAACGCTGGCAACCCCAACTCGCAACCCTCCCCGGCCTGCAACTCGGCAACGTCTGGTCCCCCGAACAGGTCCTGCGCCGCGAAGCCCGCCTCGGGGACAGCGTGGTGCTCTATGACGAAGGCAGCAACTGGCGCGGCGTCGGCACCGCCTGGGCGCTCGCGGCGCAGGGCAAGCAAGTCACCGTGGTCACCCCTGAACCTTTCGTGGGCCGCGAAATCGCCCGCACCTCGGCCGACGGCAGCGCCCGCCGCGCCCTCGCCAAACTCGGTGCCAAATTCCTGACCGAACATTGCCTGACTGCCTGGCATGGCAACGGTGTAACCGTGAAAAACCTGCTCAGTGGAGAAGAGCAAACCATCGCCAGCAGCGCCCTGATCATGGCCACCACCAACCGCGCCTTCGACCCGTTCCCCGAGGTCCTGCCCGGCAAGATCACCCACCGCATCGGCGACTGCGTGGCCCCGCGCCTCGCCGCCTATGCCTTTCACGAAGGTCGCAAACTCGCGCTAAGCCTATAAAATTGAACTAATATGTCGCGCTACCCACCTGTTCCCACATTCCCTGCAAAGGTCCGTGTGTAAACTCCCGGCGCTCAGAACGGGCATGCGGCCTGGTAGTCTACCCAGGCCCCGGTCCCCGGATGATGCAGCCCCAAAGTCTCGGCATGAAGCATCAGCCGGTCAAACCGCCCGGCATCCGCCGAGTAGATCGGGTCGCCCAGGATCGGATGGCCCAGTTCCAACAAATGCACCCTGAGCTGATGGCTGCGTCCGGTCTGCGGGTACAACCGCAGCCGCGTTTCGCCACCCGACCGGTCGATCACGTCCCAATCGGTGATTGCCGAACGACCGTTCACCGTGTCGACCTTCTGCCGCGGCCGGTTTGGCCAATCCGCACCAATCGGCAGGTCGATCCTGCCTCGATCCTCCGCGATCGTCCCCAAGACCCGCGCGACATAAGTCTTCTTCGCCCGCCGCTTCTCAAACTCCTGCCCCAGAAAGCCCTGCGCCAGCTTGGTCCGGGCAAAGATCATCACACCCGAAGTGTCGCAATCCAAACGGTGGACCAGCAATGCATCCCAGAACGCCGCCCGCAACCGGCTTTCCAGACAATCGCTGCGACCGGCCAGTTTGCCCGGCACCGACAAGAGGCCGGCTGGCTTGTCCACCACGATGACCTGATCGTCCTGATGCAGGATCACAAGCGGCACGTCCGGCGGCTGGTAGTCAAACTCGATCATACGATCTTGTGACCCGCCGCCCTCAACCGCGCGGCCAGCAGGGTGATATGCGCCGGCCCCACCTCACAGCAACCGCCCACGATCGTCGCCCCCATCTCTACCCAAGCCATTGCGAAATCAGCGTATTTCTCGGGGGTCAGATCATGGCGATGCGTCAGTTCCTTGACGGTCGGTGCGTCCTTCAGAAAATTACCGGAAATATGAGTAAAGCCATTGGCATACGCGCCGAATGGCAGACCCAGCTTTTTCAGCGCGCCCAAGGCCGCCGCCATCGCCTCGGGTACCGAGCAATTCGCCAACACCGCCGCCACCGGATATTTCTGGATCACCATCGCCAGACCCGCCACCGGCTCGCCTGACCGCAGCAACGTTCCGTCGTGATCATCCACCGATACCGACAGCCAGACCGGCTTGCCCGCCGCCTGCGCGCCTTTGGCCACAGCCTCCGCCATCACCAGGGACGCCATGGTCTCGCACAGAATCATGTCGACATGCGCACCCAGAATCTGCGCAACCTCGGCATACTTCGGCGCCGCCACCTCGACCGGTTCCGCCAGATCGGGCCGGTAAGATGCCTTCAGCGGTCCGATGGAGCCGGCAATCCGCGCCACCTTGGCGCCGCGCGCCTCATGCGCCTCGGCCAAGGCGCGCAGATGCAGGCCGTGGAACAGCGGGTCCAGACCGAACCCCGCCAGACGGTCATGATGGATGGCATAGGTGTTGGTGGTGGCAACCGTGGCTCCGGCGGCGAAGTAATCCTCATGGATCGCCCGAACCATGCCGGGATGGTCGATCATCACCCGCGTCGCCCACAGCGGCGTCGGCTCGTCACCCGAGCGTGCCACCAGTTCCTGCCCCATGCCACCATCCAGCAGCGTAATCTCGGCCATCAGCTTCCCCTGTTCATTCGCCCGCTGCCTGCGGCAACCCGTCCGTCAACGCGTAATAGTCGCCTTTGGTGGCAACATGAATATGGCCAGTCAGCCGCCCGCCGGTCGGGTTGTCGATCACTCCGGCCTCAACCGAAAATGCCCCATCCCCCGCCCGGAAATACAAGGACGACCCGCAGCACGGGCAGAACCCCCGCGCCGCGCCGCCCGGTGTCACATATTCATGGACCACTTTTTCAGCCCAGATCAGGTCATCCTCATCGACATCGAAGGACGCCGCGAAATGGCCCGAGGTCTTGCGGCACTGGCTGCAATGACAGGCCGTCACCTCGCCCATCGGCCCGTCGATCGTGAACAGATTGGCGGCGCACAGGCAGGACCCGGTCAGCATCGTGGCTGGACGCGGCGTCGTGTAATAATCCCCGGCATCCTCAAGATACCACTCTTCGTTCACCGCCAGCCCAGTTTGTCCATTCAGACAGCCCGGTGCGAAATGCATGCTGCCCTGGCCGAACGGATGCCAGAACATACCGGCACCGCAAACGCTGCAAAACCCGCGCTCGGCCACGTCGGAGGAGCGATACCACCTGAGCCCGTCGTCCCGCAGCAGCCGAAACCCGGCCTTTGGCACCGAACTGGCCGCCCAGATATGGCCCGAGGTCTTGCGACACTGGGTGCAGTGGCACAGGATCACCGGGCGCAGCGGCGGGTCAACCTCGAACTCCACGGCACCGCACAGACAGGAGCCTTTCATTCCGCCTCCGCAAAGATTTCGGCCAGCAAAGGCACCAACCAGGCCTCATCGGCCGCCGTGAACGCCGCAGCCGTGTTACTGTCGATGTCGAGCACGCCCAGCAGTCGTCCCTTGGCATTCCACACCGGCAGCACCAGCTCCGACCGGGTGGAGGAGGCACAGGCGATATGGCCCGGAAAAGCATCGACATCGGCCACATTCTGCACCTGACCGGTCCGCGCACAGGCACCGCAAACCCCGCGCGCGAACGGAATGACCAGACAGCCATGGCCGCCCTGATAGGGCCCGATCTTCAACAGTTCAGGTCCGACCACCCGGTAAAACCCCGTCCAATCGGCGAACGGATGGGCGTTATGGATCTCGCAGGCCACGGTCGCCATCAGCGCCACCGCGTCGGTTTCACCGTGTGTCAGCGCCCGCAGGCTGGCCGCAATTTCCGGATAGTCCATCGTTCAATACCCCAGGGCACAGCCGTCCTTGCGCGGATCCGAAGCCCCGATCAGCACGCCGTCCTCGCCGATCATGATGTTCTGCGCGCCGCCCAAAGGCTCATGCGGGATCGACACCGGATGACCCATTTGCGCCAATTCTGCCCGCACATTGTCGGAATACCCCCGCTCGACATACATGGCATCCTCACCGCCGACCGAGCCATAGAAGCTGCGCGGCCCGTCAACCGCGGCCTGCTGATCCATGCCAAAGTCGACCAGATTGGTGATGAACCGTGCGTGGCCGCAGGGTTGATAGGCCCCGCCCATCACGCCAAACGGCATGATGACCTTACCACCCTTGGCCAACATCGCCGGGATGATGGTGTGCATCGGTCGCTTGCCACCCGCCAGTTCGTTCGGGTGCCCCTCGGCCAGCGTGAACCCCGCACCACGGTTCTGAAAGTTGATTCCGAATTTTTGCGACGCCAGACCGGAGCCAAAGCCGAAATAGACCGAATAGATCAACGACACGGCCATCCGGTCGCGGTCCACCACCGTGATATAGATCGTGTCACGGTGAACCGCCTCGGTCAGCGGAGCCGCCGCCGCCATTGCCCGCTTCGGATCAATCAACGCCGCCAGTTTGGCCGCAGTGTCCGCCGACAGCATGTGTTCCAGTCGCGGGCTGGCCTCGGCGATGAACCGGTTTCGGGCATCATAGGCCAGTTTCGACGCCTCGGCTTCGATATGGGCGCGCTGCGTCCCATAGGGGTCCATCGCGGCCAGATCGAAATGCTTCAGGATGTTCAGCAGCAGGATCGCCGTCGCCCCCTGACCATTCGGCGGATGCTCCAAGAGGTCATGGCCCTTGTAAGTGCCACTGACCGGTTTGCCATAAGAGCAGAGGGTCGCGGCGAGGTCGTCCAGAGTGTGGCAGCCTCCCAGGGCTTGCAGCGAGGAGATCATATCCTCGGCTACTTCACCTTCATAGAACCCAGCGCGGCCCTGTGCCGCCACCCTGCGGAGCACTTGGGCCTGTCCCGGGGCGCGGAAAATCTGACCTGCCACAGGCACGTTGCCATCCACCAGATAGAATTTCCGCGCGTCCCCGACCAAAGACTTCGCATCATCGGCCCAGTCCCGCGCCACCCGCGGGGCCACCGGTACACCCTCGTCGGCATAGTGGATCGCAGGAGCCAGAACTTGGGCAAGCCCAAGCTTGCCCCAATCCGATGACAAGGTGCAAAACGCATCCATCGCTCCGGGCAGTGTCACCGGATCAACCCCTTGTGTCGGCACCGCCGTCAGCTGCCGCTGGCGTAAGGCTTCAGCCGACGCCGCCGCTGGCGCGCGGCCCGACCCGTTCAAGGTGAAGACGTCTTCTGACCCTGCAGGCTTGACCAGCACGAAGCAGTCGCCGCCAATCCCGGTCATCTGCGGCTCGCATATGCCCAGCAGTACGGCTCCGGCAATTGCCGCGTCGACGGCATTGCCGCCGGCTTGCAGAATATCGATGGCGGCCTTGGCGGCCAGAGGATGCGACGTCGCGCACATCCCGTTCGCGGCATAGGTGGCCGACCGGCCGGGCATCTGAAAATCACGCATGGAAAACTCCCCTTCAGGTCGTGACCCTAAGGGCTTTGTCGGCCATTTCCAAGCAAGCACGCTACCGCTACGGCGATACCGCGTGTTGGACGAAGTTAGGGCCTCGACACTGCGAACTGGGTGGGGGCTATGATCCGCAGTGCCGAGGGAAGCTTTATGCAGCTACAGGATCGTTATGCTGGGCACAGCGGGCGGAAATTTGGGTGGAATGAGGCCCTTTGATGTCAGTTTCCACGGATTTGAAACAATACCCCCAAACTAGTGCCGATCGTCCACGCTGATGCAAAAGCCGAGGATATTCTGGTCGCCGTCCCGGTCGTAAGTCAGGTCTTGAGAGAGGTTCCGAATCAAGAACCAACCAAATCCACCCTCAGGCAAATCCCTAGCCAACTTCGGGTCGGACATTCGCCCAATCGGCAACTCCCCATCCGGCATGGGCAGGCCCGTGTCGACCATGCGAATGAAAAGATAGGTCTCGCGCAATGTCACGCAGATTTCGATCTTGCCGGGAAACTCGGCATAAGCATGCTCGACCACATTGTTCAGGATTTCGGCAAGGACGATTTCAACCGCGCCGCGGCTCTCCTCGCTAAGACTGGTCATCGGCTCAGAGGCAAACAGATGGTGCAGGCCAGAGCGCACCGATTCGTGGTCCGAGGCCAGAACGACCCGCACCGTGCCCGCCGGTTCAAGAGAATGCGAAATCCCCGTGTCGCGTTCAGCCAGCATGCCGCAACCCTTCTGGCAAGGTCTTGTGAATGATGAAAACCGAGTCCATCCTGGTCAAACGAAACACTTTTTCCACCGTCGGCGTCAGACCGGACAGTTCCAGCCGGCGCAACGGACCAAGCGCTTTCATCACCGCCACGATGGCCCCGAGGCCCGAACTGTCGAGAAATCCGACATTTGTCATGTCCAGCACCACCCGCTCGCTCGGTTCGGAGACGATCTCGCGCATCCGTTCTTTGAACTGAAGTGCACCTGCCGCGTCGATCCGATCATCCAGAGTCCGGATGACGATAAACTCGCCTTGATGTTCGCTATCCAACTTCATCTGCACTCTCCATGCCTGCCATTCACAGCACAGGCTACGGCGGAGAGGTTACTGTTCGGTAACCGGCCCCGGATCAGTTCAGTTGAAATTGTAGCGGATAACGGCCATTTTCGAAATCGCCGAACAGATCGGGCAGATCGGGATGGGAGACAGGCTCGCCAGTTTCGTCGGGCACAAGATTCTGCTCGGACACATAGGCCACATAGTAACTTTGGTCATTTTCGGCCAGCAGATGATAGAACGGCTGATTGCGCGACGGGCGGCTGTCCTCGGGAATGTTCTCGTACCATTCTTCGGTGTTCGAGAATCGGGCATCGACGTCAAACACCACTCCACGGAACGGATGCTTGCGATGACGCAACACCTGACCGATATGGTATTTAGCTGCCGTAGTCAGCATCATGCCTTGCTCCCCATGTCCCTTAGTAATCCTGACGAGCCCCCTTTGTAAATCAATGAGGTGGTGCACAAAGGAAACAGTCTGTGGACCTTAGGCCTACAGTACGGCGCTCCTCCGCCGATGCAGCGGCCCCACACCTGCGTAAATGTGACCGCGCCTGGCACGCTTGTCAGTTCCCATTTCGGGCTTTTTGACTTATTCTGGAAAAAAAGACTACGTACGAGGGGCGAATGAGCAGACTTCTCCGTGCGTCGATATTGTTGTTGTTACTCGCCTCTTGTGGAGGCGGCAACTTTTCGGCGCCCCGCAATCTGGATGACGCCTGTTCGATCATTCGTCAGCGGCCGACCTATCTGAACGCGATGAAGATCGCCGAGCGTAAATGGGGCGTGCCGGTCCACGTCCAGATGGCGACGATGTATCAGGAAAGCAAATTCATCGGCAATGCCCGCACCCCGCATCGCTATGCGCTTGGCGTCATTCCGATGGGCCGCCAAAGCTCGGCCTATGGCTACAGTCAGGCGTTGGACAGCACCTGGGAAGAATATCAGCATGATCAGCATCGGGGCGGCGCGCGGCGCGACAACATCCGTGACGCCACCGATTTCATCGGCTGGTACATGGACGATTCAACCCGCATCCTCGGCATTTCGAAAACCGACGCTGAAAGCCAGTACCTGGCCTATCACGAGGGTCGCAACGGCTTTGCCAATGGCAGCTACAAGTCGAAGGGCTGGTTGGTCAGCGTCGCCCGGCAAATCGGGGCAAGGTCAGAAAAGTACCGTCTCCAACTCAGCCACTGCGCCCATTAACGCCGCCGCTTGGCCATTTCGACTTCGACCGAAAACATGCTGGCACCCAATTTCTCGCCAACCTGCAAATCGCCCAGCGTGACCGAGGTCTGGTTGCCAATGTCGTCGGTAATGATCCACTTGGTCAGGGCAACCGGGTTCTCGCTGAACACCAGGTCGATGGTGCCATAGTCGGGGTGCTTGGGGTCCTGCGCCTTGACGATGGTCACATTGCCGACTTCGCCATGCCCCACCACCATCCGCGCCGCCGAAAGATCCACCGTCTGCGCGAGGATCAGGTTCAAGGGCGTCCGGGCCAGTGGATATTGCTCGGGTGGCTGGTTCGACCTAGCGTCAAAGATCACCACCTGACCACCCGCCGCCAGCACTAGATTCTTGTTCGGCGCGGTATATTCGAACCGCGCCCGCCCGGGCCGCTGGATATACAGCATGCCCTTCGCCTTCGACCCGTCGGCATTCACCTGCAAGAACGGTGCCTGCACCGTGGCCAAGCTGTTAAGATAGGCCGACAAGGTGCCAAGCGGCACTTCCGTGGCCTGCAAGGGCAAGGCAAACAACAACAGGGTCAGCGGGGCCATTGCGGCGCGTAAGATGTTCATCGCTCGAATATAGGTCCACACTGGCCGAAAGGTAGCCCACGCGGCGTCACAAGGCAGAGAGATGCCGATCCCACCGTTCTGGCCATTGTGTCATCGGCAGGATAAGTTAGTCTGGCACGCTCAACGATTTGGGTGGTGCATATGCAAATGTCTCGCAGGGCCATGTTGGCCGGACTTTCGGCCTCTGGTCTGGTGGCCTGCGGGTCGGTACGCTCCGGCGGGTCAAAGCCCAACCCGACCACCTACGCCCCGGTTCAAGACGCAGGCTACGACCGCTGGCTTGCCGATTTTCGCCCAAGAGCGGCCAAGGCAGGCATTTCCGACCAAACCCTGAATTCCGCCTTCACCCATTCCGGCTTTCTGCCCGATGTCATCGAAAAAGACCGCAATCAACTCGAGTTTTCCCTGTCGCTTGAAGATTATCTGGCCATCACCTGTTCTGCCGACCGGGTCAACGCGGGCAAGGCCGTATTGCGACAGTATGGGCCTCTGCTGACCGAGATCGAGGCGAAATGTGGCGTCGATGCCCATGTCGTCGCGGCGATCTGGGGTGTCGAGAGCTTCTACGGCACCAAACGCGGCAATGTCCCGGTGATCGCGGCGCTGTCCACTTTGGCCTACGAAGGCCGGCGCGCCTCGTTCTTCGAGGGTCAGCTGTTCGCCGCGCTGAAAATTCTGCAACATGGCGATGTGGAGCCGGATCAGATGACAGGCGGCTGGGCCGGGGCGATGGGCCATACCCAGTTCATCCCCACGACCTACCTCGCCTATGCCGTCGACTTCCGCGGGGACGGCCGCCGCGACATCTGGTCCGACGACCCGACCGATGCCCTTGCCTCTGCCGCGTCTTACCTGTCGCATTCGGGGTGGAGTCATGGCCAGCCGTGGGGGATGGAGGTACAGATCCCCAGTGGTTTCAACCGCGCGCTTGCCGGCCATTCGTCGCCGCGCGGCACCGCCGATTGGGCCGGAATGGGCGTGCGCGCGGCTGGCGGCGGCCGGTTGACCGACCATGGTTCAAGTTCACTGCTGCTGCCCGCAGGTGCGACGGGTCCGGCATTCCTGATCTATCGCAATTACACCGTCATCACCCATTACAATGCGTCCGAGAAATATGTGATTGGTGTCGGTCACCTGTCCGACCGCATCAAGGGTGGCCCGCCCCTGATCACACCATTCCCGCCGGATGCATACGGTCTGCGGCAACAAGACCGGATCGCTCTGCAACAGCAACTGACCCGGATGGGCTATGACACCGGCAGCACTGACGGCGTCTTCGGCCCGGTAACCCGCAGCGCAATCGAGGGCTATCAGCAATCACGCGGCCTGCCCGTCACCGGTACGCCGTCGCTCGAACTGCTGACGATGATGCGCTAGCCGCTCCTCAAGCGTGACCGCTTTCCTCGCTTCTATGTCAGTGCACCATCCGGCAAACCGTGCAGGGTGACCAGAATGGCGTGTCCAGCAAACTCCGCGGTCTCATCCGTCAGCAAGAGGTCGAACTGCGCCATAACCTGCCCGGCCACCTGCAAGGGCTGCAAGGCAAACAGTGCGGTGGTGCCGATGGCCACGCCGCCGCTGACCACAGCAACCGCCGCCTGCACCACGCCCCGCCGCACCATGACGTTGAAATCTTCGCACGGGCCCATCACCCCCTCGGCCCTGATAGCGACATCCCCCGGAAACCCCACCGGCACCAAGGGCAGCGCCGCAAGCCGTGCCTTGCCCACCAGATCGAACCCCGGCCCCGAGATCACCGTCAGATTGCGGTCTATCGCCTCGAACAACGAGAAGGCACCATCCTCCACCACCGCCGCCCGGCTCAGCCGCAGCAACACCGCGCCACCTCGTTCGACGCGCAACATCTCTACCGTCGTTCCGCGCCCATTGGCCCAGGGCATCTTCCGGTAATCGGCGTCGGTCAGCTGCCGGATCAATTCGCGGCCTTTGGCGCAATCAGGGCCGCCGCATCATCCGCCACCTCGGCAAAATCGAAATTGTCCAGCCGACGCGCCCGCTTGCCCGCCTTGTCGCTGCTGATCTTGATTTCCTCGATATCCTTGGCGGCCTGACCAAAATGCCGGTCCAGATTGCCGACCCTCTCACCCAACCGCTCAATGTCCTTGTATAATTCGCCAAGCTCCCGCCGGATCGCCCCGGCCTGCTCGCGCATCCGTGCATCCTTCAACACCGCCCGCATGGTGTTCAGCAGCGCCATGCAAGTCGTCGGCGACACGATCCAGACCTTGGCGGCAAAGCCCTCACGCACGATATCGGCAAAATTCGCGTGCAATTCGGCATAGACCGCTTCGGATGGCAGGAACATCACGGCTCCGTCCGCCGTCTCGCCCTCCAGAATATACTTCTCGGATATCGCCCGGATATGGGTGCGAACCGAGGTCCGCAGCAGTTGTGCCGCCTCTTGCACCTGCCGGGGGGTTTCGGCCCCGCGCAGCGCCTCATAGGCCTCCAGCGGGAATTTGGCATCCACCACAATCGGCCCCGGCGGGTTCGGCAGATGGATCAGGCAATCGGCCCGCCTGCCATTCGACAAGGTGGCCTGCATGGTGAAAGCGTCCGGCGGCAATGCCTTGCTGACAATGTCGTGCAACTGGATCTCGCCAAAAGCCCCGCGCGCCTGTTTGTTCGACAGAATGTCCTGCAGGTTCAGCACATTGCCTGACAGCTTTTCGATATTGGCCTGCGCCTTGTCGATCACCTCCAGTCGCTGATGCAGATCGCCCAGAGACCGCGCGGTGCGCACCGAGGTGCCTTGCAAAGCCTCCGCCATTGCGCGCTGAACCTCTGCCAGCCGCTGTTCCATCAACTGGAGCATGGCAGTCTGGCTCAGGGTCTGGCTTTCCGACACATGGTGCAGGCCGCCTGCCAGCCGTTCTTGCCCGTCCGACAGGCCCTGCACCCGGCTGGACAACCAGCCGAGTTCGTGCATCAACGGCGCTGACTCGCGCCCCGCCGCCCGCAGGATCAACAGCAGCAACCCCACCACGACCAAGGCCGCACCGCCGAGGGACAATGCCTCGGGCGAGTTCCACGCATAACTGACCCCGAACAGAGTGATCATCGCCGCCCGAACAGCCGCTCGATATCGGCCAGCTTCAATTCGACATAAGTTGGCCGGCCATGGTTGCACTGGCCGGAATGCGGCGTCGCCTCCATCTCGCGCAAGAGGGCGTTCATCTCCTCGGCCCGCATCTGACGACCGGAGC